>CAXTPX010000681.1:0-2486 GCA_964246005.1 uncultured Burkholderiaceae bacterium
GGGTTGCCCTTCCGCACGAGGAAGATGATCGTCGACGTGTACGGCGTGCTGGCATCGGGGAAACGCTTCGCCCAGTCGGCCGGCAACAGCTTCTTCTCGGCCAGCGCATCGATGTCGTAGGCGAGCGCGAGCGTGACGACATCGGCATCGATGCCGTCGATCACCGAGCGTGCCTGCTTGCCCGACCCGCCGTGCGACTGGTTGATCGTGACGTTGTCGCCGGTCTTCTTCTTCCAGTCGGCAGCGAAGGCCTTGTTGAAATCCTGATAGAGCTCGCGGGTCGGGTCGTACGAGACGTTGAGCAGCGTGATGTCCGCGGCAGCCGCGGGGACGGGGATGGCCTGCAGCAACAATGCGGTGAACAACGAAGCGATGGTCACGCGACGACGCGCGGATGAGGGACGAACGATGTTCTCGATGGTCGACATGTCTTTGATTGGTTCGGAGGTCGCGAAGGGATTCGGCTTCGACGCGATGCGATCACTCGATCGTCGCGCGAAGTCCAACCCGGATCCCGTTCGAGTGAGGCCTGTCCTCACGACGGGTCACGCGCCCCTACATCGCTCCTGGCGACGATGCGGATGCGCACGCCTCGTCTCTCGAAGCATCACTCGGCCTCTGCCGCGGGCAGGATCATGCCGCCGGCGACCGTGTGGTTCGTGACCTCGTCGATCACGATGAAGGCGCCGGTGGCCTTGTCCTGCGCATACGCGTCGACGAGCAACGGGTCGCGCGTACGAAAGCGGACCCGGGCGATCTCGTTCATCGACAGGCCCGCGCTGCCATCGTCGTGCGCGACCTCGTGCGACTCGAGCGTCGCGATGTCGAGCTTGCTGACCACCGCGTCGATCAGCGCCTTCGTCGTTCGCGTGGTGTGCTTGACGAGGTAGCGACCGTTGGTGGCCATCGGCGCTGTGTCCATCCAGCACACCATCGCGTCGAACGTCTTCACGGCTCGCGCCGGCGTCTCGACGCGCGTGATCAGGTCGCCGCGCGAGATGTCGATCTCGTCGGCGAGCAGCAACGTGATCGACTGCGGCGCTTCGGCCGCCGACAACGTGCCGTCGAGCGTCACGATGCCGACCACCGTGGTCTCGCGTCCGTTCGGCTGGACGACGACGCGGTCGCCGACCCGGACCCTCCCCGACTCGATCCGGCCCATGTAGCCGCGCACGTACGTGCCTGGCAGGCCGGGTCGGCTGACCAGCTGCACCGGGAAGCGCAGCGGTGCGTGGCGCGGCGGCGTGACGTCCACCGCTTCGAGATGCTGCAGCAACGTCGGGCCGCGATACCAGCCGAGCCGGTCGCCGCGTTCGACCACCATGTCGCCGCGCAGCGCCGACACCGGAATGCACTGCACGTCGTGCAGGCCGAGCTTCCTCGCGATCGCTTCGAGCTCGCCGTGCAACGCGACGAAACGGGCCTCGTCGTAATCGACGAGATCCATCTTGTTGACGGCGAACACCACGTGCCGGATGCCGAGCAACGCCGCGATCGCCGCGTGACGACGCGACTGCGGCAACACGCCCTTCTTCGCGTCGACCAAAACGATCGTGAGGTCTGCCGTCGACGCGCCGGTCACCATGTTGCGGGTGTACTGCTCGTGGCCCGGCGTGTCGGCGATGATGAACTTGCGCTCGGGCGTCGCGAAGTAGCGATACGCGACGTCGATCGTGATGCCCTGCTCGCGCTCGGCCAGGAGGCCGTCCGTCAGCAACGCGAGATCGACCGCGACGCCGTCGTCCATCACTTCCTGCACGTTGCCGCCGACGCCGCCACGTCGCGCGGTGGTCCTCACGAGCGCGTTGTACTGGTCCTCGAAGATCGACTTGGCGTCGAACAACAGCCGGCCGATCAGGGTGCTCTTGCCGTCGTCGACGCTCCCTGCAGTTGAAAAGCGGAGCAGGTTCATCGCCCGTCGTTCCCGCGAAGGCGGGAACCCAGTGGCGTTGCACTTGCCAGCAAACGACGCTGGATTCCCGCCTTCGCGGGAATGACGAAGAAGGGAGTCATCAGAAATATCCCTCCTTCTTTCGTAGTTCCATCGCGGCGTCCGAGGTCTGATCGTCCATCCGTGTCGCGCCGCGCTCCGTGATGCGCGTCGCCGCCGTCTCGAGGATGATCGCGTCCACCGTCGCCGCACTCGACTCGACCGGCGCCGTGCACGTCATGTCGCCGACGGTCCGGAAGCGGACGCTCTTGTCGACGACGACTTCGCCTTGCAATGGCTGGACGAGGCTCGACACCGGCATCCAGGCCGTCCCCCGCGCGATCACCGGACGCACGTGCACGTAGTAGATGCTCGGCACCGCGAGCCGTTCGCGCGCGATGTACTGCCACACGTCGAGCTCGGTCCAGTTCGAGATGGGGAACACGCGCATGTGCTCGCCCGCATGCACGCGCGTGTTGTAGAGACTCCATAGCTCGGGCCGCTGGTTCTTCGGATCCCACTGACCGAACGCATCGCGAAACGAGAAGATGCGTTC
>CAXTPX010000682.1:0-2478 GCA_964246005.1 uncultured Burkholderiaceae bacterium
CGAGCGCGATCGACAGGTCCGACGGTCCGATGTAGATCGCGTCGAGCCCTTCGACGGACAGGATGTCGTCGAGGTTCTCGAGGGCCTGCGCGGTCTCGATCATCGCGAACGTGACGATCGTGTCGTTGGCGTGGACCGGATAGTCGGCGCCGCCGTAGAGCAGCGCGCGGACCGGACCGAAGCTTCGCGTGCCCCGCGGTGCGTAGTGCGTGTACGCGACGAGCTGCTGCGCCTGCTCGCGCGTGTTGATCATCGGGCAGATCACGCCGTAGGCACCGGCGTCGAGCGTCTTCATCAGGATGCCCGGCTCGAGCCACGGAACGCGCACGACCGGCACGGTCGCGGTCGTCGAGATGGCCTGCAGCATCGGCACCATCGCCTGGTAATCGACGACGCCGTGCTGCAGATCGATCGTCAACGCGTCCCATCCCTGATGCGCCATCGTCTCCGCCGAGAAGCTGTTCGGGATCGCCAGCCAGCCGTTCACGATCGCACCGCCGGCAGCCCAGACTTCGCGGATTCGATTCGTTCGCATGGCGTTGCTTCCTCGGCTGTCCGAACCACGACGGGTCCGGGTGATTCGATCGATGCGTCGACTGTCGGGCGCTCGGCGGGACGCTCGCGAGCGCATCGCGTAACCGCTGCGAGCGTTCGAGACCATCGCATCGCACCCGGCCGCCCCGGTCGAAGGACGCGTGGCGTCCCGATCGTCTCCATCGACGACGATTTGTTGTTTCTCAAGGAAATGGTAGCGCTACCTTTTCACGGGTGCAAGATTTTTCTTCGGCGTGTTTTTCAGGTCGTCGCTCGCTCCACGATCGTGAACCCCACGTCGACGATCTGCTCGCCGCTCGCGCGACCTTCGGCCCGGTCGGTGACGAACCGGGCGGCCTGGCGTCCGATCGTCCTCCCCTCGACTCTGACGGTCGTCAGCGCGGGATTGAGGTCGGCCGCGAAGTCCAGGTCGCCGAAGCCGACCAGGGCGAGGTCATCGGGAATCGACAGCCCGTGGCTCTGCGCTTCGAGCATGACGCCGAGCGCCAGCAGATCCGAACTGCAGAAGATCGCGCCCGGCGCGCGGCCCTTCGCGAGCAGCTCGGCCATCGCGCTGCGGCCGAGCCTGATCGTCGTCGAAGCGGGGACGATCGCCCTGCGGATCTTCGCTGCGCCGAGTGCTTGAGCCCGCGCCTCGAAGGCCTGCAGCCGGCGCATGGCGCGCTCGTCGTCGGCCGACACCACCGCGAGCCGCTTGCGACCGCTGGCGACGAGGAAGTCGGCGACCGCATGTCCCACCTCGACATGCGAGAAGCCGACGAGCATGTCGAGCGGGTGCGGCGTCAGGTCCCACGTCTCGACGATCGGAATGCCACACGCCAGCAGGCGCTTCCGTCCCGCACTCGAGCGCACGATGCCGGTCAGGACGATGCCGTCCGGACGCCGGCCGATGATGGCGTCGAGCAAGGCGGCTTCGTGCAAGTTCCGATAGCCGCTCTGCCCGAGCATCAGCTGATAGCCCGATTCGCCGAGCGCTTCGGTCAACGACTGGATCGTCTCGAGGAAGACCGGACTCGCGATCGTCGGGACGAGCGCCGCGACCAGTCGACTCCTCGCGGACGCGAGGCCACCGGCGAGTCGGTTCGGCACGTAGCCGGTACGGGCGACCGCCTCGGTGACGCGCTTCAGGACCTCCGGCGACACCTTCGTCGGGGCATTCAGCGCGCGCGACGCCGTGATGGGGGCGACGCCCGCGAGCGCGGCCACGTCGTGCAGCGTGACCGCGCCGCTGCCGCGACGCGAGCGTCGTGCGGGTCTCGATGGGGGTTGCTTCATGCCGCCATGGTAATGGCAGCGCTACCACGTCGCCATGCTGGATTTCCCGACCGGGCCCGTCCGCAGGCACACTGGCGATCGCCGTGCACGCGATGCCCGGGCCCCGGCGGCCTCGACCAACTCCCTTCCCTTCCGATGACCGGGCACACCGACTCCGAACCCGGCGCCGTCGCGTCGACCGTGCCGCACGCGACGATGCGTACGCCGTCCCTGTTCCTGCCGCTGTTCGCGCCGTTCGGCATCAGCAGCGGCTACATGAGCGTGACGCTCGCGTTCCTGCTCGGGCGCGCCGGCCTCGGCACCCTTGCCATCACCACGATCATCGCGGCGACGTTGTGGGTACAGACCTGGAAGGTGCTGTGGGCGCCGGTGATCGACACGGTCGGCAACCCGAAGGGGTGGTACGGGCTCGGCGCGATCGGCGTCGGCGCGACGATCCTCGCGATGAGCGTCCTGCCGGCCACCGCGGCCGAGGTGCCCGTGCTGACGTTGCTCGCGGTCCTGTCGTCCGCGGCATCGACGCTCGTCAGCATGTCGTCGGAGATCTTTCTCGCGCAATGCATCCCGGCATCGATGCGCGGCCGCGCGAGCGGCTGGTCGCAGGCCGGCAACCTCGGGGGCGCAGGCGTCGGTGGCGGCATCGGATTG
>CAXTPX010000683.1:0-2475 GCA_964246005.1 uncultured Burkholderiaceae bacterium
AGATGATCTCGGTCGCGAAGCGTTCCGCGTGGGCCTGCAGTCGCTGCATCAGGTCCGGACCCTGCACGCCGTCGTTGTCGCCGGGCCAGTTATCGACGTCGGTGGTGGTCATCAACTGGCCGCCCATCGCCATCCCGGTCACGAGGACCGGCTTCAGGTTGGCGCGTGCGGCGTAGACCGCGGCGGAGTAGCCGGCGGGTCCCGAGCCGAGGATGAGGACGCGTGCGTGCTTGGGTGCGGACATGGCGGGTGGTGAACGGTTGGCGGGCATGCGGTGCGAGGCTTTGACATGGGGCCCGGGCACCGCCTCTCAAGACGGAGGCCATTATAGTTGGGGGACGGTACGCACCCCACGATGCTGGGTCCCGCGTGCGCGGGAACGACGAAGTTCCCTTCGTCCGTCGGATCCAGTGTCGTTTGCAGGTCGTCCGCGCCATCGACCCGCGCGGTCCGCTCGCCCTCCGCCGATATACTCGCCGGATGCCGCGCTCCGCTTCCTTTTCCCCTTCCGATACGTCGCTCGGCACGTCGGGTCGCACGCCGCCCACGAAGTCGTCCGGCGGCTTCACCAGCCTCGGACGCAACGTCCGCAACGGCGAACCGTCGCGCGCGTTGCTGCTGTTTCGCGAGGCACGCTGGATCGCATTCGCTGCATGCGCGATGTACCTGTTCCTGATCCTCGTCACGTACAGCGCCGCCGATCCGGGCTGGTCGCACAGCGCCACCGTCGCCTCGCTCGCGAATCGCGGCGGGCGCTTCGGCGCCTGGCTGGCGGACGTATTGCTGTCGGTGCTCGGCTATTCGTCCTATTGGCTGATCGTGCTGTTCGCCGGTCGGGTCGCGGTCGGTTATCGCGCATTGGTGCGCAGCCGCTTGCTGCCGGAAGACGAGACGCCGCCCGAGCCGGTGTGGATCCATCTGACCGGCTTCGCGGTGATGCTGCTCGCCTCGTGCGGGATCGAGTCGCTCCGCGCTTCCGGCGGGGCCGCCACCTCGCATCGAGGGCTCATGCAGGGCCTCCCCCAGGGTCCCGGCGGCGTGCTCGGCAGCGAGGAGGCGCATCGGCTCACCAGCGCGTTCGGCATGACCGGTGGCACGCTCGCGATGCTGGTCCTGTTCGCGGTCGGCTTCTCGCTCTATACCGGCTGGTCCTGGCTGACGATCGCCGAGCGTGTCGGCGGCTTCCTCGAAGGCACCGTGATGCTGTTCAAGCGGAAGCGCGAGGCGGCCGAGGACCGCGCCGTGGGCGTCGAAGCCGCCACGACGCGCGAGGAGGCCGTGGTGCAGGAGCGCAGTCGCATCGTCGAGGCGCCGCCGATCCGCATCGAGCCGCAGGTCACTGCGGTGCCGCAGTCCGCGCGCGTCGAGAAGGAGAAGCAGGTCCCGTTGTTCGCGGAGATTCCGGGCAGCGACCTGCCGCCGCTGTCGCTGCTCGCACCGCCGCCGGTGCAGCAGGAAACCGTCGGTCCCGAGACGCTCGAGTTCACGTCGCGATTGATCGAGAAGAAGCTGAAGGACTTCGGTGTCGAGGTGCAGGTCGTCGCTGCGCATCCCGGACCGATCATCACGCGCTACGAGATCGAGCCGGCGACCGGCGTCAAGGGCAGCCAGATCGTCGGCCTCGCGAAGGATCTCGCACGCGCGCTGTCGCTCGTGTCGATCCGCGTCGTCGAGACCATCCCGGGCAAGACCACGATGGGTCTCGAGCTGCCGAACCCGCGGCGCCAGGCGGTGCGGCTCTCGGAGATCCTCGGCTCGCAGGTCTACAACGAGAGCGCCTCGCCGTTGACGCTCGCGCTCGGCAAGGACATCGCGGGTCGACCGGTGGTGGCGGACCTCGCGAAGATGCCGCACCTGCTGGTCGCGGGCACGACCGGGTCGGGCAAGTCGGTCGGCATCAACGCGATGATCCTGTCGCTGCTGTACAAGGCCGAGGCGAATTCGGTGCGGCTGATCATGATCGACCCCAAGATGCTCGAGCTGTCGGTCTACGAAGGCATCGCGCACCTGCTCGCGCCGGTCGTCACCGACATGCGGCAGGCCGGGCATGCGCTCAACTGGGCCGTCGCCGAGATGGAGCGGCGTTACAAGCTGATGTCGAAGCTCGGCGTCCGCAACCTCGCCGGCTACAACACGAAGATCGCCGAGGCCGCGAAGCGCGAGGAGAAGATCGGCAATCCGTTCTCGCTGACGCCGGAGGCACCGGAGCCGCTCGACAAGCTGCCGACGATCGTCATCGTGATCGACGAGCTGGCCGACCTGATGATGGTCGTCGGCAAGAAGGTCGAGGAGCTGATCGCCCGCATCGCGCAGAAGGCGCGCGCGGCCGGCATCCATCTCATCCTCGCCACGCAGCGGCCGTCGGTCGACGTCATCACCGGCCTCATCAAGGCCAACATCCCGACGCGCATCGCCTTCCAGGTGTCGTCGAAGATCGACAGCCGCACGATCCTCGACCAGCAGGGCGCGGAGGCC
>CAXTPX010000684.1:0-2473 GCA_964246005.1 uncultured Burkholderiaceae bacterium
CGCGCAAAGGAGTCACTGGATCGCCGAGGGCGACCGGCTGGCCGAGGCGGGCGATCGTGCCCGGGAGGCACTGGCCCGGGCTTTGGAGACGATCCACGCGTCGGAGCAGGCGCTGGCCGATCACGCGCCGGTCCTGCCCGACGCCGAGGAGGAAGCGCGCCGACACGACGGAGAGGTCGAACGGATCCGCGCCGAGGTCGGCGAGGTGCGACGCGACCTCGAGATCGAGAGCACGCATCAACGCAACGCCGACCGACACCTCGAATCGATCGCGAGTCGCAAGGCCCGGCTGGACCAGGAACATCGTCGCATCGTCGTTCCCGACGACGGCCAGCTCGAGCGGCTGACGGGCGAGGTCGCAGCGCTGACCGATGCCGTCGCGGCCAGGAAGGACGCGCTGCAGGCGGCCGAGGCCGCGCTGCCCGGCTTGCAGTCGACACGCACCGCCGCGCACGAAGCGCTCGATCGGGAGAGTCGCGAGGCCACCCGGATCGATGCACGGCTCGCGGCGCTGAAAGACCTGCAGCAGCGCGTGCAGGCGAACGGCAAGCTGCAGCCGTGGCTGGACAAGCACGAACTCGGACGCCTGCCGCGGCTGTGGCAACGCCTGCAGGTGCAGGCCGGCTGGGAGACCGCGGTGGAAGCGGTGCTGCGCGAGCGGATCGGCGCGCTCGAGGTCGGCCGGCTCGACCGCGCCAGCGCTTTCCTTTCCGATCCGCCGCCGGCGAAGCTCGCGATGTTTTCCGGGCAGGCGGACGCGCCGTCGGTCGACGTATCGACCGCCGATCCGTCGCTGTCTCCGCTCCTCGATCGCGTCGAAGTCCGCGACCCGGCGTTGCGCAGCGTGCTCGTCGAATGGCTTCGCGGCGTCTACGTCGCCGAAGACGAATCCGATGCGCTGGCCCGCCGGCAGGCACTGCCGCACGGCGCGTCCTTCGTGCTGCGGTCGGGGCACCAGGTCGGCCGCAACAACCTGCAGCTGCACGCCGCGGATTCGGAACAGGCCGGGCTCCTCGCACGGCAACACGAGATCGACGACCTGACGAAGCGGTCGCGGGCGCAAGCGCTGCTGACCGACGAGGCTCGCACCGACGCCGTCCGTGCCGACGCTGCCGTCACGCAGGCGACCACGGCGCTCGCGTCGCTGAGACATGGCGCCAACACGGCCACCGCCGACTTCCACGCGCGCCAGCTCGCGCTGCAGCGGCTGCAACAGGACGCCGCGCAGAGCCGCGTCCGCAGCGATCAGATCGCCGGTGAGCTGGCGCATCTCGCGGAAGAAGCGGCGCGCGAGACCGCGACCCGCGAGACGGCCGAGGCCCACTTCGAGCGGCTCGATCAGCTGCTCGCCGACGTCCAGGCGCGCTTCGAGGATGCCCGCAACTCGGCCCACGGCGCGCGTGCGCGGGTCGATGCAGCGCGCGCCCGGCTGGTCGACCTGCAGCGCGCCGCGCACGAGGCTCGTTACGAGGAGAAGACGCTGACCGCGCGCGTCGCCGAGCTCGAGCAGCAGAGCGCGGCCGCATCGGCGCAACGCCTGCGCGTCGCCGACGACGAGGGAAAGCTCGCAGCCGAACTCGCCGCCGTCACCGACGAGACGGCGCGTACCGGCCTGCAGGACGCGATCGCCGTACGCCTCGCCTGCGAAGCGCGGCTCGCCGACGCGCGGGCCGAGCTCGACGCGCTGTCGGGACAGGTCCGCGCGGCCGACGAGGCGCGCCTCGTCACGGAGCGCGACCTCGAACCGCTGCGCGCCCGCATCGGCGACGCGCAATTGAAGGAGCAGGCCGCCGCGCTGACGCGGCAGCAGTTCGAAACGCAGCTCGACGAGGGCGGAGCCGACCGCGCGCCGCTCGAAGCGATCCTGGCCAGCGACGAGGGACGGCAGCTGAAGGCGCCGGCGCTGCACGCGGAGGTGCAGCGGCTGCAGCAGGCCATCGTCGCGCTCGGCGCCGTCAACCTCGCAGCGCTCGACGAGCTCGCGACGGCGAGCGAACGGAAGACCTTCCTCGACGCGCAGTCGACCGACCTCACCGACGCGATCACGACGCTCGAGGACGCGATCCGTCGCATCGATCGCGAGACGCGCGCACTGCTGCAGGAGACGTTCGACGCGATCAACCAGCACTTCGGCAAGCTGTTCCCGGCGCTGTTCGGCGGCGGCGAGGCGCGGCTCGTGATGACCGGCGACGAGATCCTCGACGCGGGGGTCCAGGTGATGGCGCAGCCGCCGGGCAAGAAGAACAGCAGCATCCACCTGCTGTCGGGCGGTGAGAAGGCGCTGACGGCGACGGCTCTGGTGTTCGCGATGTTCCAGCTGAACCCCGCGCCGTTCTGCCTCCTCGACGAAGTGGATGCACCGCTCGACGACGCGAATACCGAACGATTCTGCAACCTGGTCAAGACGATGTCGGTCCACACGCAGTTCCTCTTCATTTCGCACAACAAGATCGCGATGGAGATGGCGCAGCAG
>CAXTPX010000685.1:0-2473 GCA_964246005.1 uncultured Burkholderiaceae bacterium
GGCGTGGACATCGATCTGTCGGCGGCGCCGATACGCGGCCTCGTCTTGTCGGTGGGCGCCGGGCTCGCGAGCCCGAAGCTGCTGCAGGGCACCTACGACTTCAGCGCTGGCGACGTCGCCAACTGCAGGACTTACGCGCCATGCGCATCGCGCGTCGTGACCAACGCGCCGACGCCGCAGGGACCGCGCGCGGCGATCGACCTCGGCGGCCTTCAGCTGCCGCGCTCCAGCAAGGCGACGATCAGCACGGCCGTGCAATACAACGGGGTGCTGACGCAGGACTGGGGCTATTTCGGTCGTGTCGATTATCGCCGCGAGACCAAGCAGTACGAGCAGACCTACCAGTTCAGCACCATCGCGCCGCGCAACGTCGTCAACCTCAATGCCGGTCTCACAAGCGACCGTTACCGGATCGGGGCCTATGTCAAGAACGTGACGAACAACAAGACGCCGGAGGTCACGGCGCAGAACGGTTTTGTCAGCGGCGGCATTGGCAACTACGTCGGCACCCTGCCCGAGGGACGCACGTTCGGGTTGACGGCCGAGGTCCGATACTGACGCGAGGGCAGGCATCGCCAACCGCTCCGTGCCGTCCGAAGCCGTCGACCGGGGTCGACGGCTTTTTCGCTTCTGCTCGCGCACCGCGCGACCTCTCTCATCGAAGCTGCGCATGCTCGTGAACCTAGTCCATCTCTGCAGAGTCGCTGCCGTCCTGCTCGGGTTGCTCGCCGCGCTCGGGGCTGCGGCGGCTCCGCCGGCACCTGCCTTCCACATGGAAGTCGTCCTCTACGCGAGCGATCCGCCCGGCAGGGTGCTGGAAGCGCCGGGCGGCGGCCGCGTCCTCACGCCTGCCGTTCTCTACACGCCGGCCGCGGGCGACAACCCGTACGGTCCGGCGATCGTGATGCTCGACCAGGGACCGGGATCGCATCCGCTCGAACGCGGACAGGCCACGCGCTTCGCGGCCGAGAAGCTCGCGTCGATGGGCTACAGCGTGATGAGCCTGTACGGGGGACAGGAGCGTGGCTTCTCGCTGCAACCGTTCGCCGACACCGCCTATGCGGTGCAGGGTGCGATCGACCATCTCGAAGTGATGGGCCACGAACGCTTCGTGCTGATCGGCCAGGGGTACGGCGCGATCGTCGCAGCCAACTATGTCGCCAAGCAGCCCGACAAGCTGCTCGACAACGGCGGCGAGAAGCGAGTCAAGGCCGTCGTCCTGCTGAACCCGCTGACAGAACTGACGCGCTATCCGCGCCTCCAGTTCGACGGGGGCTATGACGCGGTGATCGCGAAGGCACGTGCTTCGGTCGCGTCCGGTCGCGGGGGGTACCCGCAGACACTCGAGCCGGGCCATGGTGCAGGGGCCGCTTACGACCCTTGGATCCTGCCGGGTCCCTATGTCGGTCCCGCCGTCTCGATCATGGACTACTGGAGTCCGGAAGCGGCGGCCCGCAACGCGGATCTCCTGACGAAGCTCGACCTACCGGTATTCGCCATCGCTGGTACGCGGGACGACGCGGTATCGCTCGACAAGCTGCGGGCGCTGAAGACTGCTTCCAGCGTCGACGTGAAGCCTCTCGACGGGGCCGACGCGCACTTCACCGGGTTCGAGGACACCGTCACGCGCGGCATCGCGACTTGGCTGGGCGCGCACGGGCTCGGCATCTCGCCGCGGGTGACGACCCGGACCCTCGACGTCGCGACCGACGACGGTCGCATTCTGCAAGGCGTCCTGTACACGCCCGAAGGCATCGACGTCCGTAGGAAACCGGCGCTCGTCCTGGTCAGCGGACGCACGGCCGATACGCTGCAGGGATCGACGCACTGGATGGGTTGGCGCTTCGCCCAGCAGGGCTACGCGGTCCTGGCACCGGGCATGCGGATCTCCGGTACCGCGGGTGTCGAGTCCGAGACCCTGGCGCACACCGCTGCCGACCTCGGGCACTGGAACGATCGTCTCGCCGCGCTCGGCTACCGCCGCATCGTGATGGGCGGGCACTCGAACGGCGGGATCTGGCTGTCGAACTACTTGAGCCTCACGCACGACCCGCGCGTCGTCGGCACGATTTACTTCGCGCCGACCCGCGATGAGCCGACCTACACGCGCATGCTGGACGGCGATGCCGTATTCGACGAGAAGGTCCGGGATGCGGAGGCCGCAGTCGCAGCCGGCAAGGGACTCACCACGCCGATCGGGTTGCTTTCGGCGCAGTCTTTTCTCGACTTCACGGGTCCGGCGTCGCGTGCCGTTCACACGGCACGCGTCAAGGAGTTCGAGCTACCGGGTCTCGTGATCACCGGCGCGAAGGATCCGCTGATGGACGAAGCGTTCGTCGCCGAATTTAGGCAGGTCTATCGAGGTCCGCTGACGATGATCCGCTACGACAACGGCAGCCATGGTCTGCGCGAAAACAAGGACCGCGTCGGACGGGACGTGAGCACCTGGCTTGCGCAGACGTATCGATGACCC
>CAXTPX010000686.1:0-2470 GCA_964246005.1 uncultured Burkholderiaceae bacterium
CTGCGCGTTCGACTTCGTGACGACGGTCAGCAGCTTCCGCGCGCGCGACGCGGCGAGACGGAACGCGAAGCGCAGCACGCGCTCGACGCCGGCCCGCGTCATGATCGACACGTCGGTCGCCGCTTCGATCGGATGGCCCTGATGCACGCGGCCGCCGACCCCGCTGTATTCGCCTTCGGAGTTCTCGCGCACGATGACCCAGTCGAGGTCCTCCGGCCCGCAGCGCTTCAGCGGCGCATCGATGCCAGGCAGGATGCGCGTCGGCCGCACGTTCGCGTACTGGTCGAAGCCCTGGCAGATCTTGAGGCGCAGCCCCCACAGCGTGATGTGGTCGGGGATGTCCGGGTCGCCTGCCGAGCCGAACAGGATCGCGTCGACGTCGCGCAACGCATCGAGACCATCGGCCGGCATCATCACGCCATGCTGCCGATAGTGGTCGCCGCCCCAGTCGTGGTCGTCGAACTCGAAGCGGAACGTATTGCTGGTCGACGCGAGCGCCACGAGCAACTCGCGTCCCGCGGGAATCACTTCCTTCCCGATGCCGTCGCCGGGGATGGTGGCGATGCGATAGGTCTTCATGGTGTCTCCCGAATGGCGATGGCCCGCAAGATAACCCGGGACGGTCAGCCGGGAAGGAACGTCGTGACGAGCATCACCGCGACGGCGACCGCCATCACGATCGTCGCGCTCCATCCGAAGAAGCGATGTCGGAAGCTGATGGTGTAGCGACCCATCAGCTTCTCGGACTGGCCGATCAGCATCAGCACGACCATGATCGGGACCGAGATCACGCCGTTGACGACCGCGCTCCACACCAGCGCCTTGATCGGGTCGATGTCGAACACGCTGAGCCCGGTGCCGATGCCGGTCGCCGCGATGATGATGAGGTAGAAGCCGCGCGCTTCATGGAAGCCCTGCGACAGCCCGGCCTTCCAGCCGAAAAGTTCGCTGACCGCGTAGGCAGCCGACCCGGCCAGCACCGGCACCGCGAGGAGACCGGTGCCGATGATGCCGAGCGCGAAGATGAAGAATGCGAAGTCGCCTGCGACCGGACGCAACGCCTCGGCCGCCTGCGCCGACGTCTGGATGCTCGTGACGCCGGCCTCGTTGAGCGTCACCGCCGTCGCGATCACGATGCACAGCGCGATCAGGTTCGAGAACGTCATCCCGAAGAACGTGTCCTGCTTGATGCGCGAGAGATGCTCGGCGATGTAGCCCGGATGCAGGCGCAGCGCGTCGCCGTCCAGCATGCGCTTCGAATCCTCGACCTCCTGCGACGCCTGCCAGAAGAACAGGTACGGGCTGATCGTCGTGCCGAGCACCGCGACCACGATCGCCGCGTATTCGGTGGCCGACACGCCCGGCGGGACGAACGCCCACGGCCGCATCGATTCGAGCACCGCGCGATGCCACGGCACGTTGACCGCGAGGATCACCGCGACGTACGCGAACAGCGCGAGTGTCAGCCACTTCAGGTAGCGCACCGTGCTCTCGTACGAGAAGTAGACCTGCGTACCGATGCAGAGCGCGCCGAACGCGATCGCGTAGAGGGGCTCGGAGCCGCCGGCCAGGAGGCGCACCGCGTCGGCCATCGCCGCGATGTCGGCCGCGATGTTGATGGTGTTGGCGACCACCAGCAGCGCGATCATCGAGACGGTCAGCCAGCGCGGACAGATGCGGCCGATGTTGGTGGCGAGGCCCTGTTGCGTGACCCAGCCGATGCGCGCCGACAGCATCTGGATGCCGATCATCAGCGGCAGCGTCAGGAACAGCGTCCAGACCAGCGAGAAGCGGAACTGGGCGCCCGCCTGCGAGTAGGTCGCGATGCCGCTCGGGTCGTCGTCGGCGGCGCCGGTGATGAGTCCCGGGCCCAGCCGCGCGGCGAACCCCTTGTCCTTTTCTGCCGGCATGCCGATGGCCTCGATACGACGAGGCGCGACGCATGCGCTCCTCAGGAAAGTCCCGACCGGGTGGGTCCCCGATCGGCGTCAGGGCGAGATGGTGGCGGGGGCGTCGTCGATGCGCAAGCGTCGCGCGCCCGAAGCGCTCATTGCGGCGTCGATGTGGTGTCGCTGCATCGGATGCAGGCGTTCACAAGGCCGTCATCGTCCCGTGCGCAGGGAGACTGACGCCGTCATCGGCCCTTTGAAGAAAGATGCTGCGATCGTAAGGAACGGCGCGGCCGGACAATTCGAGCGCGATCCGGACGACCAGGCCGTGTGCTTCGTCCGAGTTGCCCAGACTCGGACCGGGCAGGGTGCCGGCGATCAACAACGCGGCCAGCACGACCCATCGGAACACCGTCCGCTGGCCGACCGTGTTGCGAGGGATGACCAGCCGGGCAACGACTGCGCCGAGCAGCAGCCCCGCGACGACTTCCGAGATCGAATGCGTCGACAGCACGGCACGCGAGATGCCGGCGATCAGCGCGAGCAACGACGCGGAGATCACGACCGATGGCTGTACCGCC
>CAXTPX010000687.1:0-2466 GCA_964246005.1 uncultured Burkholderiaceae bacterium
GCAACCACCGAGCCACGACACCGGGTTCCCGCCTTCGCGGGAACGACGGCGGGGGCATTCGCGTTTTGTGGGGGCGCTCAAGGCGGTGGAGCATCCGGCCCGGTGTGCGGCGTCGATCGACGAAGGGGTGTTGTTGCGGGCGTGAGGCCGGGTCCCCAACCATCGGGTCGTGCCACGGATCCGCTTTCGATGGCTGGCGGGTTGTGTACCGACCACCAACCACCGGGCCACGACACCGGGTTTTCGCCTTCACGGGAACGACGGCGAAGAAGAAGTTGCTGTTCGTCGTACCGCAGCATCGATACCCAACATGGTCCGCCGCAGCGGCGCGAACTCCGGCTCGATCAGCCAGGTTTTCACCCGCAGCGGCGCGGCGCGGATCGGCACGACTGCCGATTAGGGCCTGTTCCCACTACAAACATGAGACGCGTGAGTTTGCAATGCGGATGCCCGCGCGAAGAGCGCGGCTCCGAAGGGTTGTTCCCTTCGGAGTCGTGCTCGACAAGGCGGGGGCCGCATTGCGAACTCACCCGAAGGGAAGCATGAAAGGCGGGCGCATGGCGGCGTTGCAGCTCGCTCACGTACATCTGTACGCCGCGCTCGCCGCGCCTTGCCCTGCACCCGCCTTTCATGCTTCGCACTCATGTTTGTAGTGTGAACAGGCCCTAGGGCGAACGCGAGGGCAGGCGCAGCACCCCCCACCGCGCCAGCCAGCGAAGCTTCGCGAGTGAGCCAGCGTCACGAACGGATCGCTTCGTCAGCTTCGCCGAGCACGACCGTGCCGCTTCGTCGATTACCGTTTCGAGCAGGCGGCGGCTCGATCTTCCTCCGCACGACGGCTGCGGACCTGCTTCTGCGACCGGTCGCGCGACCCGGCGTCCTCGTAGTCTTCCCGGGCGCGCCGGGCCCGCAACGCCAGCCGCGAACAGATGCTCGCCTTTCTCGCCCGCTCGGCCTCGATACGACGCGACAGGGGCACGACCTCTTCCCGCTTCAGGCGCTCGCGCTGCAACGCGGCTGCCGCACGCTGGTCGTCGCGCAGACGCGCGTCGGCAGCCGCGCGATCGGCCGGCAGCGGCTCGTGCGAATCGAAGGCATGCGTCGACTGCTGCCCCACATTGCACGGCCGGTCGCTGTAGAGAACCCGATCGTCGACCACGCACTTGTATGCGGTCAGCGCCGCGGCTGGCGACGCAC
The DNA here is from genome assembly GCA_964246005.1 of uncultured Burkholderiaceae bacterium. Taxonomy (GTDB): domain Bacteria; phylum Pseudomonadota; class Gammaproteobacteria; order Burkholderiales; family Burkholderiaceae_D; genus CAHJXF01. Next base: position 1,198 of record CAXTPX010000687.1, read on the forward strand.
CCGGACACACGGCAACGGTGCTCGCGAACGCGAGCGCAGCGAGGGCGCCCCGCCTCCGTTCCTCCTGCATCATCGTTGCGCCGGCGACCGCTGCATCACAGCACTTTCCCGGGGTTCATCAACCCGCACGGGTCGAGCGCGCGCTTGATCGCCCGCATCATCGTCATCTCGGTCGCGCTCTTGTAATGCGCGAGCGCGTCGCGCCTCAACTGGCCGATGCCGTGCTCGGCGCTGATCGAGCCACCGCGTTGCATCACCGCGTCGTGGACCAGGCGATTGACGGCGGGCTGCATCGCGAGGAATGCGGCCTGGTCGATGCCGACCGGCGGCGACACGTTGTAGTGCAGGTTGCCGTCGCCGAGGTGGCCGAACGTCACCATGCGGATGCCGGGAAACGCTGCGCTCAGCGCCGCATCGGTCTCGTCGAGGAACACGGCGATACGCGAGATCGGCAGCGACACGTCGTGCTTGATGTTCGTGCCTTCGGCTGCCTGTGCCTCGGAAATGTTCTCGCGCAATGCCCACAGCGTCTTCGTCCGGGCGATGTCTTCCGCGATGACCGCGTCGATCACCACACCACCACCGATCGCGTCGTCGAGCAGCCCTTCGAGCGTTGCACGTGCGTGCGCTTCGCTCTCGTGATCGGACACCTCGAGGAGCACCGCCTGCGGATACCGGGTCGTGAACGGCGACCGCGCCGACGGCACGTGCTTCTCGACCAGCGACAACGCGAAGTCGGAGATCAGTTCGAACGCCGTCAGCGTCGCGCCGCAGCGACGCTGTGCCAGCGACAGCAGGCGAAGCGCTTCGTGCGGTGAGGCGAGCGCGGCCCACGCGGTCCAGCGTGCGCAGGGCAGCGGATACAGCTTCAACGTGGCGCCGGTGATGATGCCGAGCGTGCCCTCGGCGCCGATCAGGAGGTCGCCCCAGTGATAGCCGGTGTTGTCCTTGCGAAGCCCCGACAGGTGACTGACGACGTCACCGTTCGGCAGCACCGCTTCGAGTCCGAGGCAGAGGTCTCGCGCGTTGCCGTAGCGGAGCACGCCGGTGCCGCCGGCATTCGTCGACAGGTTGCCGCCGATCGTGCAACTGCCTTCGGACGCGAGGCTGAGCGGGAAGAGGCGATCGACGCCGGCCGCCGCGGCCTGCACGTCGGCGAGCGTGCAGCCGGCATCGACGGTGATCGTGTCGTTGACGGGGTCGATCGCACGGATCGACCTCATGCGTTCGGTGGACAGCACGATCTGCAGGCCGCTGTCGTCGGGCGTC
>CAXTPX010000688.1:0-2465 GCA_964246005.1 uncultured Burkholderiaceae bacterium
GCGCCTCGGTGAAGTCCGCATCCCGCCGGTCGACGGTCACGACGCCGGCGGCTCGTTCACGCTGATCGACCACTACGGACATCACCCGGTCGAGATGGCCGCGACGCTGGTCGCGTCGCGCGGCGCCTTTCCCGACCGGCGCGTCGTGCTCGCGTTCCAGCCGCATCGCTACACCCGGACGCGCGACCTGTTCGAGGACTTCGCGCGCGTGCTGTCGTCGGCCGATGCCGTGGTCCTGGGCGAGGTCTATGCGGCCGGCGAGGCGCCGATCGTCGCGGCCGACGGCCGATCGCTCGCGCGCGCGGTCCGCGTCGCGGGCCGTGTCGAGCCGCTCTTCGTCGACGACATCGACGCGATGCCCGATGCGATCCTCGGCGTCGTGCGCGACGGCGACGTCGTGATCACGATGGGTGCCGGATCGATCGGTGGCGTGCCGGGCCGGCTGCTCGAGAAGACGCGATGACCTTCGATCCAACATCGTTCGGCAAGGTCGGCGTCCTGTTCGGCGGACTGTCGGCCGAGCGGGAGATCTCGCTGATGTCCGGCAACGGCGTGCTCGCCGCGCTGAAGGCGAAGGGCATCGACGCGCATCCGTTCGACCCTGCCGAACGTTCGTTGGGCGCACTCGGCGACGAGCGCTTCGATCGCGTCTTCATCGCGCTGCACGGCCGCTTCGGCGAGGACGGCGCGATCCAGGGCGTGCTCGAACTGCTCGGCATTCCGTACACCGGCAGCGGCGTGATGGGCTCGTCGATCGCGATGGACAAGGTCTTCACGAAGCGCATCTGGGAAAGCCTGCGACTGCCGACGCCGCGCTACGCGGTCCTCGATGGCAACAGCGACCTGCGCCAGGTGCCCGACCGGCTCGGCCTGCCGTTGATCGTGAAGCCGCCGCACGAGGGCTCGACGATCGGCATCTCGAAGGTCGCGGGCTACTCGCAGATGGGCGAGGCGTTCGAGCTCGCGGCGCGCTTCGACGACGTGGTGCTGGCCGAGGAGTTCATCGCCGGCCGCGAGCTGACCGTGTCGATCGTCGAGCGCGGCGGTCGATGTGAGGCGCTCCCGATCATCGAGATCGTCGCGCCCGGTGGCAACTACGATTACCAGAACAAGTATTTCACCGACGACACGCGCTACCTCTGTCCGGCGCCGATCGACAATGCATTGGCCAACCGCATTCGCGAGCTCGCGCTGCAGGCGTTCGTCGCGGTCGGCTGCGAAGGCTGGGGCCGCGTCGACTTCATGCTGCGGCATGCGGACGATCAACCGTTCCTGCTCGAGGTCAACACGTCGCCGGGCATGACCGGCCATTCCCTGGTGCCGATGGCCGCACGCGCGATCGGCCTTTCCTACGAGGACCTGTGCGTCGAGGTGCTGGCGAGCGCGCGGCTGAAGACGCGTCGCGCGAAGCTGTCCGACGCCGCGGAAAGCCCTTCGCCGGAGGATGCGCATGTGGGATAGCCCGCGTCTGCTGAACCTCGTGTCGATGGTGATCGCGTCGCTCGCGGTCGCCGCGTTCATCGCGGGTGCCGCGGCGCTGGCGTCGCGCCGGCCGGCATTCGCGCTGAAGTCGATCCGCATCGAGCCGATGACGTTCGGCGCCGTCGGCGCCATCGTGGATTCGGCGGCGGCAGCGGCGCCATCGTTCCGGCACATCAAGGCGGCGACGATCCGTGCGCAGGCGTTGTCGACGATCGCCGCGTCGGCGTCGGGCAACTTCTTCACCGTCGATCTCGAAGCGGTGCGTCGCGCATTCGAGGGCGTCGCGTGGGTCCGTCACGCGCAGGTGCGGCGCGAGTGGCCGAACCGCCTGGTCGTGCAGCTCGAAGAGCACCAGGTGCTCGGCAGCTGGGACGACGGGCGGCTCGTCAATACGTTCGGCGAGCTGTTCACCGCCAATCCGGCCGAGGCAGAGGAAGACGTCCACGAACTGCCCGAACTCGCGGGTCCCGAAGGCAGCGAGCGCGACGTCGCATCGCGCTTCGTCGACTTCAGGAGCTGGTTCGCGCGGCTGTCGCTCGTGCCCGACCAGGTCACGTTGTCGCCACGCTATGCGTGGACCGTGCACTTCGACAACGGCACCGACAGCGGCCTGACCGTGGACCTCGGTCGCGAGCGCGACGGCAACACCGTCCCCGAACGCGTGGTGCGCCTGCTCAACGCGTGGCCGCTCGTGACCGCCCGCTGGCCGAAGCCGACGCTGATCGACCTGCGTTATCCGAACGGCTTCGCGCTGCGGGCCGAAGGGCTGCGGCTCGCGGACGAAGCCGCGCCGACGGCACGACCTGCAGCGGTCGGCCGTCCGAAGGCCGCAGTCCGCCTCGTCAAGCCGACGACGAAGGTATCGCAATGAGCGAGGAGAGTTCCGTGACGAGGGAAGCCCAGTGACGAAGGAAGCCAAGGACCTGATCGTCGGACTCGACATCGGGACGTCGGCCGTCAGGGCCGCCGAGATGTCGCTGAAG
>CAXTPX010000689.1:0-2464 GCA_964246005.1 uncultured Burkholderiaceae bacterium
CGCGCGATCTCCCGGTCGCGCTGTCTTCGATAGGAGCCCACCATGTACCCCAGCCTGTTCTCCCGCGATCTGTTCGCGGAGGTCGACCGACTGCAACGCGAGATGCGGCGGACCTTCAACTCGGGATCACCCAGCATCCGTGGTGTCGCGCAGGGTTATCCCGCGCTCAACGTCGGCAGCACGCCGTCGTCGGTCGAGATCTATGCCTTCGCGCCCGGCATGGAGCCCGCGAAGATCGAGCTCGCCCTCGATCGGCGCGTGCTGACGATCACGGGCGAACGCGCCGCGACGCTCGACGGGCGCGACACGGGTTCGACCACGCATATCAACGAGCGCTTCAGCGGTCGCTTCCGGCGCGTCGTCAGCCTGCCCGACGACATCGATCCGGACGGCGTCAGCGCGGACTATCGGGACGGCCTCCTGCACGTCAGCGTCAAGCGTCGCGAAGCCACGGCCCCGCGCCGGATCGCGGTCCAGTGATCGATCATCGAAGGAGAACTCACATGAGCACCGACCAGAACACCCGGCAGCCGACCACCGACGGCTCGGGCAACGACACGACCCTGTCGCGGCGCGAAGCGCGCGACCGCAACGAGACGACGCTGCTGCCGCCTGTCGACGTCGTCGAGGACAAGACCGGCATCACGCTGTATGCCGACCTGCCGGGCGTCGCCAAGGACGGACTCGATGTCCACATCGAAGCGGACTCGCTGTCGATCGAGGGCGAACTCGGGCTGGCACTGCCGGACAGCCTGTCGGCCAGCCACGCGGAGGTGCAGGCGACGCGCTATCGCCGCACCTTTGCGTTGAGCAAGGAGCTCGACGCGTCGAAGATGGAGGCGGAGTACCGGCACGGCGTGCTGCGGATCCGGATTCCGAAGGGAGCCGACGCGCAACCGCGCCGGATCGCGGTCCAGGTTCACTGATCGAGCGCTGTCGTGAGTCGGGCCGGGCGATCCGATCCGCTCCGGCTCGACCCGAGCCACGCGCCGCCCACGACGAAGAGCGAGGCCACCCCGATGGGCCAGCCGACGCGCGACGGATCGTCGAGACCGAGCAGCGCGGTCGAGATCAGCGGTGTCAGATAGGCCAGCGTCCCGATGGCACGCGCGTCGCCGCGACGCAGCGCCGCGTCCCAGAGGAAGAAGGCGGCTCCCATCGGTCCGAACGCGAGGAGCGCCATCGGCCCCGCATCCGATGGCCTGAAGGCATAGGCCGGCTCGAGCGTCGCGTGGCAGAGCAGCGACAACAGCCCCGACGCGAGGCAGAAGAGGCCCACCGCCGCGGTTGGAAACGTCGTGCCGTGTTCGCGCAGGCGGCGCCCGAGCAGCGAATAAGTCGCCCAGATGAACGCCGACAGCAACGCAGCCGCGTAGCCCCAGGCCGCATCATGCGACCCGAGACCGGCCCCGTCGGGCCACCGTCCGTTCGTGATCGCGACCAGCGCACCGGCGAATCCGAGCAACCCGCCTGCGACGTGCCATCGTGAGAGCCGGGCATCGCGCAGCAGCAGCGGGGCCAGCAACACGATGAGGAGCGGCCAGAGATAGTTGACGAGGTTGGCCTGCAGCGGCGGCGCGAGGCGCAAGGCCACGAAGAGGAAGAAGTGGAAGCCGAAGAGGCCGAAGACGCCGAGCGCGAGCACGCGCGCCGGCACGCGCCATCGACGCCACGTCGGCGATGCGAGCACACCGGCGATGGTCAGGGCGGTGCCGACGAGCAGGAACGGCGGCATCGCGGACAGGCGTACGCCGAGCCACGCGAGGCCGCCCCAGAGCGCGATGGCGCCGAGCGCGAGGACGTTCGCCGGAACCCTCGAGAAGGCTTTCATCCGCCCGGCTGTCGCACTACGGCGAGCACGCGACTCGCCGATCCGAAGCGCGGATGCGTCCCAGTCCGATACGTCGGGCCGATGCCCGTCCCGATACTCGCAGGTCTTCCATCGAGGGGTCGACCATGCTGCGTTGGGCACTGATCTTTTTCGTCGTATCCCTGATCGCCGGCTTCTTCGGCTTCACCGGCGTCGCGCAAGGCGCGCGGTCGATCGCCAAGACGCTGTTCTTCATCGCGATCACGATCTTCGTGATCCTCGTGATCGTGGCATTCGCCATCGGCAACTCGTTGTAGAGCAAGTCATTCACCCAGGAGAATCCGCATGACGTCCGACGATGCAACCGGCGCAGCCGCAAACGAACCCAGTGACGATGTGCACGCCGACGTGTGGAGCCGGATCAAGGATATCCGCTACGCGATGCTGACGACGCTCGACGATGACGACACGCTCGTCGCGCGTCCGATGACGACCGTGCAGAAGGACTTCAGCGGGTCGTTGTGGTTCTTCGCGTCGCGCTCGATGCCGCCCGCCCTGTCGATCGAGCTCGACGGCACGGTCGGCGTGCAGTACACCGATCACGGGAGCGACACGTACGTCTCGTTGTCCGGCGACGCGTCGCTCGAGCACGAC
>CAXTPX010000690.1:0-2460 GCA_964246005.1 uncultured Burkholderiaceae bacterium
GCCTGTCGAACCGCATCGCCAACGTCACCCGCATGCGTCCGAACGACGAGTTCTACCTGATGGGTCGGGTGCCGCGCGCGAAGTGAGCGTTGCGAAGTGTCGTTGTTCCGACGAGGCGGCGCGGTTATACTCCGAATGCAAACAATTCTCGTTCAGTTCTCGTTCACCACGTAGTGGATCCAGCCGTCGATTGTCCCGCGCGCTCATTGCCGGACATTCGTTCGGGACCGCTTTCCCGATGACGACGCTCGATATATCCAACACCGCTTTCGCACAGGCACCCGCGCCGTCGGCGTCGGTGTCCGCGCGGCCCGTCGACGCGCCGGTCGCCAGCGAGCCGGTGGCGATCCCGCTGTCGGACCTCGACATCGGTGGGTTCGCGACGATCCACGCGGTCCTGTCGACCGACAACGACGCCGATCGCGATCTTGTGTTGCGCCTGATCGAAATCGGTTTCGTACCGGGCGAGCGGGTGCGCGTCATCGCAGTCGGGCACCCCGGCCGTCAGCCGCTCGCGGTGCGCCTGTCGGCGACCGACAGCGGTCGACGCAGCATGAGCGGCGCGACCTTCGCGATGCGTCGGCACGAGGCGTCGTTCATTCGCGTCGTGCCCGATGTGCCGGTGACGCCGGAACGATCATGAGCGACGTCGCCATCGGCGCGGGCGATCGGGGTCTGCGAATCGCCCTGCTCGGCAATCCCAACTGCGGCAAGACCGCGCTGTTCAACCTGCTGACCGGCAGCCGGCAGAAGGTCGCGAACTACGCGGGCGTCACGGTCGAGCGGAAGGAAGGCACCTTCACGACGCCGGCCGGTCGCCACGTCCGCGTCCTGGACCTCCCGGGCGCCTACAGCCTGAACGCGGTCAGCGTCGACGAGGCCGTCACGCGCGACGTCGTGCGCGGCGTGCGCGACGACGAAGGTCGACCCGACCTGCTGGTCTGCGTGACCGACGCGACCAACCTCAAGCTCAACCTGCGGATGGTGGTCGAGGTCAAGCGGCTCGGCGTGCCGATGCTGCTCGCGCTCAACATGAGCGACGTCGCGAAGAAGCGGGGCATCGTGATCGACCTCGACGCGCTCGAACGCGAGCTCGGCATCCCGGTCGTCGAGACGATCGCGGTGCAGCGCGACGGCGCGCGCGAGCTGATCGAACGCATCGAGGCGCGCGGCGGCCTCGACCATCCACAGACCGAGGGCGCGCCGACACCGTGGCACGACGCGTCGATCGACGACGTGCTCGCCGCGCAGGCCGAAGTACGCCGCATCCTGTCGATCGCGGTCCACGAGCCCACCGTCGACGCCCGCGCCGACGACGCGATCGACGCGGTGGTGCTGCATCCGGTGTGGGGCATGGCGGTGCTCGCGGTCACGCTGTTCCTGATGTTCCAGGCGGTGTTCAGCTGGGCGCAGCTGCCGATGGACGCGATCAAGGCCGGGATGGAAGGGGTCGGAAACGGCGTCGAGCACGTGCTGGCCGACGGCGTATTGCGCAGCCTGATCGTCAACGGCGTCATCGCCGGCGCGGGCAGCGTGCTGGTGTTCCTGCCGCAGATCCTGATCCTCTTCCTGTTCATCCTCGCGCTCGAGGACTCGGGGTACCTGCCGCGCGCCGCGTTCCTGCTCGATCGCCTGATGGGCACCGTGGGCCTGTCCGGACGATCGTTCATCCCGCTGCTGTCGAGCTTCGCGTGCGCCATCCCCGGCATCATGGCGACGCGCACGATCGCCAACTGGCGCGACCGCATCGTCACGATCATGATCGCGCCGCTGATGACGTGCTCGGCGCGGCTGCCGGTCTATGCGCTGATCATCTCGGCGTTCGTGCCGCAGCGGACGGTCGCCGGCGTGTTCAACCTGCAGGGCCTCGCGCTCTTCGTGCTGTACGTCGCCGGCATCGTCTCGGCGATGGCGGTCGCCTGGGTCTTCAAGCTGTTCGGCGGTCGCACGACCCATCACGCGTTGCTGATGGAGCTGCCTTCTTACCGCTTGCCCAATCCGCGCAACCTCGTCATCGGCCTCGTCGAGCGGTGCCGCATCTTCCTGTCGCGCGTCGGCACGATCATCCTGTCGCTGATGATCGTCCTGTGGTTCCTGTCGAGCTTCCCGTCGCCGCCCGAAGGCGCCACGGGTCCGGCGATCCAGTACAGCCTGGCCGGGATGATCGGTCGCGCCCTCGAAGTCGTGTTCGCGCCGATCGGCTTCAACTGGCAGATCTCGATCGCGCTGGTCCCCGGCCTCGCGGCGCGCGAGGTCGCGGTCGGCGCGCTCGGCACGGTGTATTCGCTGTCGGCCAGCAGCGAGGAGGTCGCCGAGCAGCTGACGCCGATGATCGCGACCGGCTGGTCGCTCGCCACCGCGTTCTCGCTATTGGCCTGGTACGTGTTCGCGCCGCAATGCATGTCGACGCTCGCGGCCGTCAAGCGCGAGACCAACTCGTGGCGCTATCCGCTCGTGATG
>CAXTPX010000691.1:0-2460 GCA_964246005.1 uncultured Burkholderiaceae bacterium
TGCGAAGAATTCGTCGCGGTTGCCGGCGACGATCAGCGGGTAGTCGGCGTGCACCTGCCAGGCGAACGCGATCAGGCACACGTCAGGCGGCGTCCTCGAAGCGCTCCACGTGGCGAGCGCCGCAGAGGGTGTCGACGGCCGACGCGACGACCGCGGCCGCGAGCTGCGCTTCGAAGCCGGACGGGGCGTCCGGATAGACCTCCATCCACGTCCGGTCGCCGTTGGCGTCGCGATCCACGCGTTGCTGCAGACGCGCGCGGATCGATGTCGCGGCGACCAGCGCGGCCTGCATCGTGTGCACGCGCTCGAGCATCGCCGCGGCATCCGCCTCACGAACCTCGTAGTAGACGTACAGGTGCAGCGCGGTCACAGCTTCGGCCGCACGAACACCTCGTTGTCCGGAAGTGCGTAGGGCAACGGCTCGAGCATCAGCGAAGGACCGTCGGGCGATCCGATCCGAAGGGTCGCGGAGTCGAACGACGCGAGAGGCAGTTCGACCAGGAGCGAGGTCCGACCGTCGGGACCGGATCCGGCGTCGACGACCAGGCCGCAGGCCTCCCGATCATCCGCCCAGACGTCGGTGCCCGGCAGCGGCACGGGTGCGTCGGACGTCGCGAGCGCCATGCGGCGCTTCAGCTTGCCGAGGTACTGGCTGCGGGCCACGACCTCCTGGCCCGGAAAACAGCCCTTCTTGAAATCGACGCCGCCGAGCGCCTCGAGATTCAGCATCTGCGGCACGAAGCGGTCCTGCGTCGCGGTCGTGATCCACGGCAGCCCGGCACGGATGTCGAGCCAGCGCCAGCGGAGAGGGTCGACCGGGTCGTCGTCGTCGTCGCCGGCGTCGAGCGGTGCGATCCGCAGGTAGCGGGGCTGCGCGTCGACCTCGGGAAAGCGGAGCCAGGCGCAATCGTCGATGCGGGTCGAGTGCCAGGTCGCCAGGTCCGCGAGCTGCCGCGGCAGCCGTCCGCCTGCGCCGAAGCCGTCGAGTCGATGCGACGCGTCGTCGTCGATCGTCACCTTCGCGCGCAGTACGTACATGCGCAACCGTTTGGCGATCGACGCGGCGATGTCGCGCGACACGACCATCCGGATCGTCTCGCCCTCAGCCCACACGACGAAGGTCGCGAGGAGCCGCCCTTTCGGCGAACAGTAGCCCGCCAGCGACGCCGGCGCCGATGCCGCCGGCACGTTGCGCGTGAGCTGGCTGTCGAGGAAGGTCCGTGCGTCGACCCCGCGAACGGCGAGCAGCGGCGGGGGGTCGAGCGACGAGGCGCCCGGGGCCGATGTCGGGGTACGCCCGAACGGGCCGCTGGAGATGTCGTTCATGGGGTGCGTCGCGATCGAAGTGAGGCCGTCCGCAGCCAGGGCGATGCGGAGCGGCGGTTATCATTATGGCCCTCCAAAAGTCGCTTCACGCCGTTGAAAGTCCTCGCGCGCCTGCTGCTGTTCGTGCTGCCGATCGTTGCGCTGGCGGCGGCCGGGTATGGACTGTACTGGTGGGCCCATCGTCCCTTCGTTCCCGGCCGCGCGTCTGCGAACGGACCCATGGTCGAAGTGACGATCGCGCCAGGGTCGTCGGTGCGGTCGATCGGCGCGCAAGTCGTGGCGACCGGCGTCCCGCTGAACCCGCTGCTGCTGACGGCACTCGCCCGCATCGAACGGCGCGCGACGCGTCTTCAGGCCGGCACCTATGCGTTGCCGCCCGCGCTCACGCCGGAGGCGCTGCTCGACAAGATGGAGGCGGGCGATGTCGTGCGCATCACGCTGGTCATTCCCGAGGGATGGACGTTCACGCAGATGCGGGCGGCCGTCGGCAACACGTCCGACCTCAAGTCGACGACGCGGGCGATGACCGACGCCCAGTTGATGGCATCGATCGGCGCCCCCGACGAGCAACCGGAAGGCCGCTTCTTTCCCGATACGTACGTCTTCACGCGCGGCACGACCGACCTCGACATCTACAAGCGCGCCTACCGCGCCATGCAGAAGCGCCTCGGCGACGCGTGGGCCTCCCGCGCACCGGATCTGCCGCTCGCCACACCGTACGAGGCCCTGACGCTCGCGTCGGTGGTCGAGAAGGAGACCGGCCGCGCCGAGGACCGGCCCCTGGTGGCGGCCGTCTTCATCAACCGCCTGCGGCGCGGAATGATGCTGCAGACCGACCCGACGGTGATCTACGGGATGGGCAGCCGCTTCGACGGCAACCTGCGCCGTGTCGATCTGGCGACCGATACGCCATACAACACGTATCTGCGACCCGGCCTTCCGCCGACGCCGATCGCGCTCGTCGGCGCCGCCGCGCTGGCGGCGGTCGTCAACCCCCCGCATAGCGACGCGCTGTACTTCGTCGCCCGGGGAGACGGCAGCAGCGAGTTCTCCGAACGCCTGAACGATCACAACCGGGCGGTCGACCGCTACCAGCGCGGTGGCCTGCCGCGCGGTCGTCCATGAGCGATTCCG
>CAXTPX010000692.1:0-2458 GCA_964246005.1 uncultured Burkholderiaceae bacterium
TGAGGCTGATCTTCGGGATCATGGCGGTGATCAACCTCGCGCAGGGCAGGTTCTACATGCTGGGCGCCTACCTCGCGTTCGCGCTGACCCCGCTCGTCGACCGCCATCTCGGCGGTGGCTTCTTCACGACGATGACACTCGGCGTGGTGCTCGCCGTCGCGTTCGGCTATCTGCTCGAGTGGCTCTTCTTCAGCTACCTGTACGAACGCGAACACCTGCAGCAGGTGCTGATGACGTACGGCCTGATCCTCGTGTTCGAAGAGATGCGCAGCATCCTCGTCGGCGACAACGTCCACGGCGTGCAACCACCGGACTGGCTCGCCGGCAGCTTCCCGCTGTCGGACGTGATGACCTATCCGGTCTATCGGATCTTCATCTCGATCGTGTGCGCCTTCGTTGCGCTCGCGCTTTGGGTCGTGATGACGAAGACGCGACTCGGCATGCGCATCCGGGCCGGCGCGACCAATCGCGAGATGGTGCAGGCGCTCGGCATCCCGATCCGCCTCCTCTATCGCGTCGTGTTCGCGATCGGCGTCGGGCTCGCCGCGCTCGCGGGACTCGTCGCCGCCCCGGTGTCGTCGGTCTATCCGGGCATGGGCAATCAGGTCCTGATCATCTGCTTCGTGGTCGTCGTGATCGGCGGCATCGGCTCGATCCGCGGCGCGTTCATCGCGGCACTCCTGGTGGGCGTCGTCGACACGTTCGGCAAGGTGCTGTTCCCGTCGTTGGCCGGGATGCTGATCTACCTGCTGATGGCGGCGATGCTGCTGTGGAAGCCCGAAGGCCTGTTCAAGGCCGGCTGACGATGACGACCTGGTCGAAGGCCGTCCCCGTCGCGATCGCGTTCATCGTGCTCGCCCTGTTTCCGATGGTCGGCTCGAGCTTCTACACCGACCTCGTCGGCAAGATCATGATCTACGCGATCTTCGCGATGAGCCTCGAGTTGCTGGTGGGCCAGGTCGGGCTCGTCTCGTTCGGCCACGCCGCGTTCTTCGGCATCGGTGCGTACGCGGTCGCGCTCGTCACCGCGAGGGTCGATGCCGCGAGCCTGTGGCTCGTGCTGCCGGTCGCGCTGATCGCGGCCGGGTTGTACGCGCTCGCGGTCGGCGCGCTGTCGCTGCGCACGCGTGGCGTCTACTTCATCATGATCACGCTCGCGTTCGCGCAGATGGCGTTCTTCGTCTTCCACGACACGCCGTTCGGTGGCGGGAGCGACGGCATCTACCTCTACTACAAGCCGGCGCTGACGTTCTTCGGCACGACGCTGGTCGACTTCAAGAAAGGTCGCGCGCTCTACTACGCGACGCTCGCCTGCCTGATCGGCACGTTCGCGTTCCTCGCGGTACTGCTGCAGAGCCGCTACGGACGCGCGCTCGCCGGCATCAAGTCGAACGAGCAGCGGATGCGCGCGGCGGGCTTCGCGACCTACCCCTACAAGCTCGGCGCCTTCGTGCTCGGCGCGATGCTCGCGTCGCTGGCCGGCGTGCTGTTCGCGATGAAGGACGGCGTCGTCAACCCGGAGTTGCTGGTGTGGAACCAGAGCGGCACCGTGCTCCTGATGATCATCCTCGGCGGGCTCGGGCATCTGCGCGGCGCGATGCTGGGGGCGCTGGCGTTCACGCTGCTGCAGGAGGTGTTCCAGTCCGAGGCCCTGTTCGGCGCCTTCTCGAAGCACTGGCAGCTGATGCTCGGGCTCACGATCATCGGGTTCGTCGCGACGCTGCCGCGCGGCCTCATCGGCCTCTTCGAGCGGCGGCCGAAGAAGGTCGCCGTCGCCAGCGAGCCCGTCGAGGCGCCGGCGTGACGACCGAGGCCCTGCTCGTCGCGTCGGACATCTCGCGTCACTTCGGCGGCCTGAAGGCGGTCGACGGCGTCTCGCTCGCGCTGACGCGCGGCACGCTGCACGCGGTGATCGGCACGAACGGCGCCGGCAAGTCGACGCTCGTCAACGTGCTGTCGGGCGAGCTGCCGGTCACGTCGGGCACCGTCACGCTGCTCGGTCACGACGCGACGCACTGGACCCAGCCGCGCCGCTCGCGTGCGGGCCTCGGGCGGAGCTACCAGCGCAACACGATCTTTCCGCACTTCACGGTGTTCGAGAACTGCCGGCTGACGGCACAGTCGCGCTGGCCGCGCCCGTGGAACTGGTGGACGCCGGCGTCGCGTTGCGCCGACAGTCGCGACGCCGCGATGCACGCGGCCGAGCGAGCCGGCCTCACCGCGCTGCTCGACCGGCAGGCGGGCGCGCTGTCGCACGGCCAGAAGCGCCAGCTCGAGATCGCGATGTGCCTGTCGACCGACCCGCAGGTGCTGCTGCTCGACGAGCCGCTCGCCGGCATGGGTGCCGAGGAGACCGAGCGGATGCTGTCGCTGCTGCACGAGCTCAAGGACGGTCACGCGGTGCTGCTGATCGAGCACGACATGGATGCCGTGTTCCGCGTCGCCGACCGCATCACGG
>CAXTPX010000693.1:0-2452 GCA_964246005.1 uncultured Burkholderiaceae bacterium
CGGCATCTGCAAGCCGATCCGCCCGAAGTGGTCCTGATGTTCGACGCCGATTGCGTCGCCGGCCCCGGCTGCGTCGCCAAACTCGCGATCGACGCCCAGCGTCTGCGTCGTCCGGTGCAGGCGCTCTACCTGATCCGTGCCACCAGCGACTCGCTCGCCGCGCGTGTGTCGGAGTTCGCGCAACGCGTTCGCAACTGGGTCCGTCCGTCGGGGATGCGACGGCTCGGGCTGCCGTGCCAGTTGATGGGTTCGGGGATGGCGTTCCAATGGTCGCTGTTCGCCCGACAGAGCGTGGCCAGCGGCCATCTGACCGAAGACCTGCAGCTCGGACTGGCCTTCGCGAGACGCGGCCTTTATCCGCTGTTCTGCCCCCATGCGACGGTCGACAGCCAGGCTGTCAGCGACCGGGAAGGCGCCGCGGTCCAGCGTACCCGCTGGGAACACGGGCACCTCGGTACGATCGTGGCCGAGTGGTCGTCGCTGGCGTATCGGTCGGTGCTGACGCTCGATCCGCGACTGGCGGCGATGGCCTGGGACCTCGCGGTACCGCCGCTCGCGCTGTATACGACCGTCCTGCTTCTCGCAGGGGCGATTGCAGTCGGTGCGGGCGTTGGGGGATACGGTTGGTGGGCCACCGTGCTCCTCGGCGTGACGTTGGCGATGCTGGTCGCATCGATCGTGATGGCGCAGCGCGCTTACGCCCGCGACCTTATCAAGCTGCGCGAGATATTCTTGCTCGCCCCGCTCTATCTCGTCCGCAAGGCGCCCGTGTACTTTCGTTTCCTGGTGCGCCGGCAAGTCGAGTGGGTCAGGACGAAGCGCGATGCAGGTTGATCCAGTTACCCGTTAATGGTCGACGGCGAACCGCTCTACGACCCGTCGGCGACCGACTTCGACCGCGATGTCTACTGCGTGCTCGGACTGCCGTTCGATGCGCTGGGTCTCCGCGAGGCAGCAGAATCGGTCCGTACTGCGGCGCGTCGCCGGCAGCGATGCTTCATCACGACGCCCAACCTGAACTATGTCATCGCGTGTCGAACGGACATCGCGTTGCAGGCGTCGGTTCTGCAAAGCGATCTGTCGGTGGCCGATGGCATGCCGTTGATCTGGGCAGCCCGGTTGCTTGGCGTTCCGCTGCCGGAGCGTGTCGCGGGCTCGAGCCTGGTCGACGCGTTGCGGCGGATCGACGCGGAGCAGCTGTCGGCCTTTTTCTTCGGTGGTTCCGACGGTGTGGCAGCCGCCGCCTGCGACGCGCTCAACGAGACACCGCATGGCCTGACGTGCGCCGGCTTCCTGTCGCCCGGTTTCGGGACCGTGCCGGAGATGAGCACCCCCGAGGTCCACGCGACGATCAATCGCTCTGGCGCGGATTTCCTGATCGTCGCGTTGCCCGCGAAGAAGGGTCAGATGTGGATCCTTTCCAACCTTTCGCGACTCGCACCGCCGATCGTCGCCAACCTCGGGGCCGTCGTCAATTTTGTTGCCGGCACGGTCGTTCGTGCCCCGCTGCGTTGGCAACGCCTGGGCCTCGAGTGGTTGTGGCGTATCCGGCAGGAGCCGCAACTATGGCGCCGCTATCTTCACGACGGTCGTTCGCTTCTGGGACTGCTTGTCACGCAGGTGTTCACGGAGATGATCGTCAGGCGCATCGACCGTCCGTCGATCGAGGCGATCCATGCGGCACGGGCAACCGCTCATGCCGAGGGCGATGTATGTCGCTTGCGAATGGTGGGTGCATGGACTGCCGCGAACTTGCAGGCACTGCGCAACGCGGTGCGCGGTGCCGTCGAAATGCGACGCGACGTCATGGTCGACCTCGGGGAAGTCGCCTTCCTCGATCGGGCCTGCATCGGCTTGCTGTTGCTGCTGCGAGGGCACCAGGCAAAGGTGGGTCGTCGGTTGACGATGTCCGGCCCGACGCCAACGTTACTGCGCCAACTGCGGCGCAGCGGCGCGGCTTATCTTCTGACCTGAAGGCCACTAGAGGACGGTAACGGACGAATCG
This sequence comes from uncultured Burkholderiaceae bacterium, assembly GCA_964246005.1. Taxonomy (GTDB): domain Bacteria; phylum Pseudomonadota; class Gammaproteobacteria; order Burkholderiales; family Burkholderiaceae_D; genus CAHJXF01. The sequence continues at coordinate 2,006 of CAXTPX010000693.1, forward strand.
ACAGCGACTGGCGAGCGGCTCACGCGCCGATGCGGCGTCGCTCGTCGTCGCCATGGGGCAGGGGCGATGACTCCTCGTCGCGCGTTGCCTCTGCACGCGATCCACTCACCAGACACTGCTGCGTCATCCGTACAGTCCACTAGCGCCGTATCGTCGACGCGCCGGACGCGAGCTTGGACCGGGCGCCGCCCGCGGCAACCTCGTCGAGGATCGTTTCGAGCTGCCGCGCGACGGCGCGGAAGGTGAACTTCCGAAGTGCGGACTTTCTTGCCGCGACGCACATCGAGCGCCGCGCCGTCGAGTCGTTCCAGAGCCGTTCGATCTGGCGCCGGAGACCGACCGTGTCACCTGCCTCGACCAGAACCCCGTCGACGTCAGGCTCGACGTAATCCACCGTGCCGACGCTGCGCGTCGAGATCACCGGCCGTCCCGCCATCATCCCCTCGA
>CAXTPX010000694.1:0-2446 GCA_964246005.1 uncultured Burkholderiaceae bacterium
CGGAAGCGCCCCTGCTTGCCCTTGAGCATGTCGGACAGCGACTTGAGCGGGCGCTTGTTCGCACCCGTGATCGTCCGGCCACGGCGGCCGTTGTCGAACAGCGCGTCGACCGCTTCCTGCAACATGCGCTTCTCGTTGCGGACGATGATGTCCGGCGCGCGCAGTTCGATCAGCCGCTTCAACCGGTTGTTGCGGTTGATGACGCGGCGGTACAGGTCGTTCAAGTCCGACGTCGCGAAGCGGCCGCCGTCCAAGGGCACCAGCGGGCGCAGTTCGGGCGGGATGACCGGCACGACCTGGAGCACCATCCACTCGGGCTTGTTGCCCGATTCGATGAAGCTCTCGACAACCTTCATCCGCTTGATGATCTTCTTCGGCTTGAGCTCCGACTTGGTCGTGCGGAGGTCTTCGCGCAGGATCTCCATCTCGCCTTCGAGGTCCATTTCCTCGAGCAGCTTGCGGATCGCCTCGGCGCCGATGCCGGCCTGGAAGCCGTCCTCGCCATACTCATCCTGCGCGGTGACGAGTTCGTCCTCGGTCAGAAGGTCGAACTTCTTCATCGGCGTCATGCCGGGTTCGAGGACGACGTACTGCTCGAAGTACAGCACGCGCTCGAGGTTCTTGAGCGGCATGTCCAGCAGCATGCCGATGCGCGACGGCAGCGACTTCAGGAACCAGATGTGCGCGACCGGCGCGGCGAGCTCGATGTGGCCCATCCGCTCGCGACGGACCTTCGAGACGGTGACCTCGACGCCGCACTTCTCGCAGACGATGCCCTTATACTTCATGCGCTTATACTTGCCGCACAGGCACTCATAGTCCTTGATCGGACCGAAGATGCGCGCGCAGAACAGGCCGTCGCGCTCGGGCTTGAACGTCCGGTAGTTGATGGTCTCGGGCTTCTTGATCTCGCCGAACGACCACGAGCGGATTCGCTCGGGCGACGCCAGGCTGATCTGGATCTGGTCGAACGTCTCCGGCTTCGCCGCCGGGTTGAAGAAGTTCATCAGTTCCTGGTTCATATACCGATCCTTCTATCTCTGGTCCGGCGACGACGCGCCGGACGGGACCCCCGGGCTTTCGCCGCGGCGGCGCGGACGGCCCGCGCTCCCGACGGAGCGCGGGCCTCGACCGCTATTCGACCTTCTCGTGGTTCTGCAGCTCGACGTTGAGCCCCAGCGACCGCATTTCCTTGACGAGCACGTTGAAGCTCTCGGGGATGCCGGCCTCGAAGGTGTCGTCGCCCTTGACGATCGCCTCGTAGACCTTGGTCCGGCCGATGACGTCGTCGGACTTGACCGTGAGCATTTCCTGCAACGTGTAGGCGGCGCCGTAGGCCTGGAGCGCCCAGACCTCCATTTCGCCGAACCGCTGCCCGCCGAACTGCGCCTTGCCACCGAGCGGCTGCTGGGTAACGAGCGAGTACGGCCCGATCGACCGCGCGTGGATCTTGTCGTCGACGAGGTGGTGCAGTTTGAGCATGTAGATGTAGCCGACCGTCACCTTGCGGTCGAACATGTCACCCGAGCGCCCGTCGAACAGCTCGACCTGACCCGAGGCATCGAGCCCGGCCAGTTCGAGCATCCCCGACACGTCGGCTTCGCGCGCGCCGTCGAACACCGGGGTCGCCATCGGCACGCCGAGCGACAGGTTCTGCGCGAGTTCGCCGAGCTGCTCGCCGTTCAGGTCGGCGATGTCGCTATCGTACTGCGCCCCGTAGATCGACTTGAGCTTGCCGCGAAGTTCGTCGGTGTTGGCGGTCGCCAACCCCTTGCCCTTGGCGTGGATGTCCTCGAGCATCGCGCCGATCTGCTTGCCGAGACCGCGCGCGGCCCAGCCGAGGTGCGTCTCGAAGATCTGCCCGACGTTCATCCGCGACGGCACGCCGAGCGGATTAAGCACGATGTCGACCGGGGTCCCGTCCTCGAGGAACGGCATGTCCTCCTGCGGCAGGATGCGGCTGATGACGCCCTTGTTGCCGTGGCGTCCGGCCATCTTGTCGCCGGGCTGGAGCTTACGCTTCACCGCGACGAACACCTTGACCATCTTGAGTACGCCCGGCGGCAGTTCGTCGCCCGCCTGCAGCTTGGTCCGCTTGTCGTCGAGGCGCGCCTCGATCGACTTGGTCGCCTCTTCCCACTGCGCCTTGAGCGCCTCGAGATCGGACTGGACGGCATCGTCGGCAACGCCGAACTTCCACCATTCGCGGCGCGGCTGGGCGGTCAGCGTCTCGTCGTCGATGACCGCGCCCTTCTTCAGGCCCTTCGGTGTCGCCGCGCTCGTCTGGCCGAGCAGCATCGACTTCAGCCGCGCATAGGTCGAGCGGTCGAGGATGCCGCGCTCGTCGGCGGCGTCCTTGTCGAGGCGCTCGATTTCCTCGCGCTCGATCTGCATCGCGCGCTCGTCCTTGTCGATGCCGTGGCGGTTGAACACCCGGACCTCGACG
>CAXTPX010000695.1:0-2443 GCA_964246005.1 uncultured Burkholderiaceae bacterium
CGACCGCCTTCATCAGGCCGATGTTGCCTTCCTGGATCAGGTCGAGGAACTGCAGGCCGCGGTTCGTGTACTTCTTCGCGATCGAGATCACGAGACGCAGGTTGGCCTCGGTCATCTCGCGCTTCGCCTTGCGGGCCTTCGCCTCGCCGGTGGCCATTTGCTTGTTGATGTCGCGCAGGACCTTCAACGGCAGCAGCACGCGCAACTCGAGATCGGCGAGCTTCGTCTGCAGTTCCTGGATCGCCGGCACGTTCCGCGCGAGCGTCACGCTGTAGTTGTGTCCCGCGTTGACCTCGCCGACGACCCACTTCAGGTCGGTCTCGTGACCCGGCCACGAACGGATGAAGTGCTGGCGCGGCATGCCGGCCTTGTTGACCGAGATGTCGAGGATCTGGCGCTCGATCGAACGCGCCTCGTCGACCTGCGAACGCAGCGTGTCGCACAGCTTCTCGACGATCTTCGCGGTGAAGCGGATCGCCATCAGCTCCTCGGAAATCGCCTCCTGCGCCTTCACGTAGGGACGCGTGCCGATGTCGCGCTCCTTCTCGAACGCGCGGCGCATCTTGTCGAACTGCAGCGCGACGACATCGAACTTCACGAGCGCATTGGCCTTCAGCTCGGCGAGTGCCTTCGCGTTGATGGCCGCGATGTCCTCGACGTCGTCTTCCTCTTCGCTCGCTTCGTCGGAAGCCTCTTCGTCGCCTTCGGCCGCGGTCGTCACGACCGGCGGCGGCACGGCCGGCCGGCCATAGGTCTGCGGCTCGGGCGGCGCGTTGGGATCGATCAGGCCGTCGACGACCTCGTCGATGCGCATCTCGTCGAGGCGCACCTTCTCGGCCATTCCGAGGATCTCGGCGATGGTCGTCGGGCACGCGGCGATCGACATGACCATGTGCTTCAGGCCGTCCTCGATGCGCTTCGCGATCTCGATCTCGCCTTCACGCGTCAGCAGCTCGACCGAACCCATCTCGCGCATGTACATGCGGACCGGGTCGGTCGTGCGGCCGAACTCCGAGTCGACCGTCGACAGCGCTGCCTCGGCTTCCTCTTCGGCGTCGTCGTCGCTGGTGGCGACCGGCGCGTTGTCGTTGATCAGCAGCGTCTCGGCATCGGGCGCCTGATCGTAGACCGCGATTCCCATGTCGTTGAACGTGCCGATGATCCCTTCGATCGCTTCGGCATCGACGACGTCGTCGGGCAGGTGATCGTTGATCTCGGCGTAGGTCAGGAAACCGCGCTCCTTGCCGAGCTTGATCAGCGTCTTCAGCTTCGAGCGACGCGCTTCGAGTTCCTCTTCGGTCCCCGGCTGGCGAGCCGCGAGCGCCTCGCGCAGGAACGCCTTCTCCTTGGCCTTCCGCTCGCGCGCCTTCAATTTCTCGTTCGGGGCCGAGACCTTGACCGCCGGCTTCACGCCGGCTGTCGTCGCAACGCCGTTGACCTTCGGCGCGCCGTTGGCGACGACGGGTGGCTGCGCGGCTGCCTGCGCGGCTGCTTGGTTATCGCCCCCAGCCTTCTTCGCGACGGGCGGTACCGGCGGCTTGATCGGCGCGTGTCCGTTGACCGAAGTCGCCGGTCCGGTGGCCGCCCTCGAGGCGACCCTGGGTGTGGTCTTGCCGGTCACTGCCGCATTCGCGGGAGCGGCCTTGCCGACGGGAGAAGGAGTCTTTCTGGAAGAAGGCTGCGACATAGGGTTCCTAGCTGTTTGCGATGCGCCTGCTGCGGTGCGCCGAGTGCGATGCTGCAAGTACGAATGGGGCCGGTACGGGCTCGTCAGCGAAGAGCCGCGGTCCCCGACGCTGCGAACGCTTGCGCGCCGGGACATGGCACATGGGGTCGCTGCGCCACCTTTCCACCCGGGTGGCGACGCGATCGGACGGGATGCTGGCAGAAGCGCACGGTGTCGGACTCCCTCGTGGACTCGCGTTCTTGCCGATCACCGGCGGGAATGCGCGGATGGACTCGGACGCCGGGACCGCGTAGCGACGAAGGCACGACCCGCCCCTCCGGCATCCGGCAAACCGCGCATGTTAACAGGCCGGCTTCCATTTTCCTAGTTCGCCTCGCCGCCCGGACCACCGGGCGGCGTGGTTCAGGTCTGCCGCAGCCGCGTGCGTTCATCGAGCAGCCGACGATAGCTTTCGAGGCTCTCCGGGGTCCCGAGGCCGGCGCTCGAGAGCCGGGCGAGTTCCCCGGCGATCGCCTGGTCGCGCATCCGCCGGATCGCGTCGCGGAGCTCGTGTGCCGCCAGCGCCTGTTGCTCGGCACGACGCTCGACGTCGCGGGCGTCCTCTCCGTCGGCCGCACCGGCGCGCATCAGCAGATCCCGCTTGTTCTCGTCGAGCGCCAGGATGTCCTGCATCAGCGTCTCGTAGATGCCGCGGTTCGGCGACTCGCGCAGCGCGTCCGACATCGCGATGAAGTCGACGTCGTGCCCCTGTCCCTT
>CAXTPX010000696.1:0-2439 GCA_964246005.1 uncultured Burkholderiaceae bacterium
CGTCGCCCAGCATGCGACGCTGCGCCAGATGTCGCTCGGCGTCGCCGGCATGCTGACGCGCGGCGAAGATCCGGCGCTGGTCGCGGCATTGGTCAAGGACCAGGGCGCGCTCGTGGAGCAGTCGGTACCGGACCTCGCGCACGATCTTTTCGGCGGCAGCGTCGAACCGGGTTCCGCACTCGATCAGGCCATGCGCTACGTCACGGTCGCCTCGCCATCCTTTTCGCTGCGCGGCGGCACGCGCGAAGTGCTTCGCGGGATCATCGCGAAGGGACTCGGCCTGTGAACGACGACATGGTGTCCGACAGCGCGGCCCGGCTGTTCTCGGCGAACGTCGACCGCGCAATGCGGCAACGGGTGGAAGAAGGTCTGTGGCCGGCGTCCCTGTGGAATATGGCGGTCGCGAGCGGGTTCGGACTCGCACTGGCGTCCGAAGACGCCGGCGGGATCGGCTCGAGCTGGAGCGATGCGTATCCGATCCTCCGCGGCATCGGCTATTGGCAGGTGCCGCTGCCGCTCGCCGAGACGATGATCGCGTCGTTGCTGCTTTCGGTCGCCGGCGTCGCGGTGCCGGCGGGCCCGTTGACGCTGATCGACGACGGCCGCGGCCTCGAGATCGACGCCTCCGGCACCAGGATCTCCGGCTCGGCGCGGCGGGTCGCATGGGCGCGCCATTGCGAAGCCGCACTGGTGCAGCTGGACGATGGTCGACTCGCGCTGATCGACCTGCAGGACCGTGCCTGCACCGTCGTGACGGAATCGACCGGCCTCGCGGGTGAACCGTCCGACGATGTCTCGTGCGACGGCGCGTCGGTGCAAGCCGTGTTCGAGAACCCGTTCGAGCAGCTCGCCCAGCCGATCCGGACCTTCGGCGCCATCGCCCGCAGCGCGATGATGGTCGGGGCCCTCGAGAGCGTTCTCGCGCAATCGGTGCAATACGCTCGGGAGCGCATCCAGTTCGGAAAGGCGATCGGCCGGAACCAGGCGATCCAGCAGCAGTTGGCCCTGCAGGCGGGAGACACCGTCGCCGCGCGCACCGCAGCGCTGATCGCAGCGGCGGACGCGCCCGACAGCCAGAACTTCGGCCGCGACGAGACGGCGTTCAGCGCGGCGGTCGCCAAGATCCGCGTCGGGGAGGCTGCCACCAGGGCCACGTCCATCGCTCACCAGGTGCACGGCGCGATCGGCTTCACGCAGGAGCACACGCTGCACTTCGGGACCCGACGCCTGTGGCAATGGCGCGAGGACTTCGGGACCGGCGCGTGGTGGGCACGACGGCTGGGCCGCGACGCCATCGCCGCGGGGCCGCGCTTGTTGTGGCCGTCGATCGTCGAGCGCCGCTTCCCGCAATCCGTCGACCCAGGTCCGGCCCGAAACGACTTTCGAATGACATAACCGACCGTGGAGCCCTCCATGAAATTGCTCGCCACGCTGACGTTGTCCCTCGTCGCGCTTTTCATCACCGGCAACGCTTCTGCCGTGGATGAGTACCCGAGCAGGCTGATCCGCATGGTGATCGCGTTTCCGCCGGGTGGTCCCACCGATGTCAACGCGAGGCTCTTCGCGCAGGCGATGGGCGAGCAGCTCGGCCAGACGATCATCGTCGACAACCGACCCGGCGCCGGCGGCAACATCGCGTCGGCCCATGTCGCTGCGGCACCTCCGGACGGGTACACGATCCTGTACAACACGTCGTCGCTGTTGCTGGGGCCGATGCTGTACAAATCGGCGAAAGTCGATCCTCTCAAGGACTTCATTCCCGTCCTCGAAACGGTGGGCGTGCCGTTGGTGGTCGCGGTGGGTCACGACGTGCCGGCGAAGACGTTGCAGGAGTTCGTGGCGCTGGCCAAGACGGAGCCGGGCAAGATCAATTACGGATCTTCGGGGATCGGCACCATCGACCACCTCGCGGGTGCCCTCCTCGAGAAACAACTGGGCATCACGATCACCCATGTGCCCTACAAGGGTACGGCGCCGGCCTTGACGGGATTGATCGGTGGCGACACGCAGATGATGGTGACGACGATCAATACGCTGCTGCCGTTCATCAAGAGCGGGAAGCTCACCGCACTCGCGATCGCTTCATTGCAACGGTCCCCGTTGTTGCCCAACGTGCCGACCGTGTCCGAAGCGACCGGGCTTGCCGGCTTCGAGGTGACGGCCTGGAACGGGATCGTCGTCCCTGCCGGAACGCCGAATGCGATCGTCGACCGACTCAATGCGTCCGCCAATCACGCACTCCACGACAAGAGCTTCCTCGACAAGCTGCAGGCGCTCGGTGCCGAGCCGTACGGCGGCACGCCAGGCGCTTATGGCGGGTACCTCCGCGCCGAGCAAGCGAGATGGAAGACGGTGACGCAGCAGGCAGGCGTCAAGCCCGAATGATCTTCTCGCCGGTCGGCTACCGCCGCGCGAGCAGCTTCTGTCCCTGCTTCAGCA
>CAXTPX010000697.1:0-2433 GCA_964246005.1 uncultured Burkholderiaceae bacterium
GGGTAGCCGAGGAGCCGTGCCCGCTCCGCACGCAACTGGGCGAGGCGCGTCACGATCGGTCGATTGTCGTTCGGGCCCTCCGTGTTGCGACCGATCGAAGCGCGATAGATCCGTTCGCGAAGGGCGCGATCGTTCAGCGACGCCAGGATCGGTTGGGTCGTCGTGTTCTGCAACGCGATCAGCCACTTTCCATCGTGCCCCCTGTCCTTCGCCGCTTCGCTCGCGGCCGCCAGTTGGTCGTCGCTCAGTCCGATGAGTTGTTCGCGTCGATCCACCACCACCGCACGCGCAGTCACCTCGTTCAGGATGTGATCGGTGAAGGCCGTCGTCAGCACGGACTCTTCTTCGTTGAGCTTCTTCAACTTCTCCTTCTGGTCGTCGTCGAGGAGGGCGCCGGCGCGCACGAACTGCGTGTAGTACCGCTCGACGAGCCGGAGCGAGACGGGGTCGAGAGCCGCCGCGGCGCGACGTTCGTGGACGGCCTTGATGCGCGCGAAGAGCGCGGGATCGAGGCCGATCGCGTCGGCGTGGGCGGCGATCAGCGGTGCGAGGGCGGCCTTGTCCGCCTGCAGCGTCGCATTCGTATTGCTCGAGGCGAGGTTGTAGAAGATCTTCGTCGCGCGACGCAGGTCGACGCCCGAGCGCTCCAGCGCGACGATGGTGTTGTCGAACGTCGGCGGCGCCGGGTCTGCGTCGATGGCGTCGATCTCTGCGCGGTTCTTCTTCATCGCGACTTCGATGGCAGGCCGATAGTCGCGATCCCGCAACCGGTCGTACGGCGGGGCCTGGAAGGCGAGCGGACTTGGCGTCGCGAGGACCTGCGGACCGGGCCGATCGCCTGAAGGCACGTGGCTGCAAGCTTCGACGAGGAAGCAAGCGCAGAGGATCAACAGTCTTCGAATCATGTCGTCTCCGGGTGTCCTTCGAAGCAGCTCGCGTCGGCCATGCCTGCACCGCTCTGCGAACGGCGCGTGACCATAGTGTCGGCGATTGCTGACCACGAGTGCGGCGGAAGTCGCCGAATTGCGCGGGTGACCCGCCTCGCGATCGCGACCCGACGTACTCTCGCGCTTCGATGGCTGCGACGGGGGATTCATGGACGAACGATGGTTACTGCCCCACACCGACGACTTCTACGTCCGTTCGGAAGACATCCGCGACGTGACGTGGGCGGAACACCCCGGCCCCGAGGCCGATCGCTTCACGGTCCGCATCACGTTCGTCCATCCGTCGATCGCGTCGAAGCGCTTCGACGGATTCACCTGGAGCGAGATCATCGCGTTCACGCGGCACGGCGTCGTCGTGAGGAAGGCGGTGACGGATTGATGCGCTTCACGACCCTGTCACGCCGTCGCCGTGCCCTCCATTTCCTCCTGACCTTCGCGCTCGCCATGACCTCTTCCCTCGCCGACGCCGCCGACCCGGTCCGACACGAATTCGTGATCCGCGACTTCACGACCGAGTCCGGCGTCGTGCTGCCCGAGGCGCGAATCGTCTACGGCACCTACGGGACGCTCAACGCGGCCCGCGACAACGTCGTGCTGCTGCCGTCGCACTACATGGCGCGGCTCGACGGTTATCAGTGGCTGATCCGCAGCGACACCGAGCCCGACCTCGCGCTGGACTCGTCGAAGCTCTTCCTCGTCACGACGGAACTGTTCGGCAACGGCCGTTCATCGTCGCCCAGCAACACGCCGGCCCCGTTCGACGGGCCGCGCTTTCCGGTCATGACGGTCCGCGACAACGTCGAAGCCGTGCACCGCCTGCTGGTCGACGACCTCGACGTCCATCACCTGCGCGCGGTGATCGGCTTCTCGATGGGCGCGCAGCAGGCGTTCCAGTGGGCCGTGTCGTGGCCCGACTTCATGGATCGCATCGTCGCGACTGCGGGCACCGCGAAGACCTACGGTCACGGCATCGTGCGACTCGAGGGGCAGATCGCCGCGATCCGGGCGGACCCGGTTTTCGCGAACGGCGACTACACGATGCGCCCCGAACAGGGGCTCCAGGCGTTCGGCATGGTGTGGGCCGGCTGGCTGTTCTCGCAGGAATGGTGGCGTCTGGAACTGTGGCGCGGCACGGGGCGCGGCGATCGCCTGCCCGACGTCATCGAGTCCTTCCGGACGCGCTTCATTCCGGGCGCCGATCCCAACGACCTGATCGCGCAGATGCGAACGTGGCAGTCCAACGACGTGGGCGCGACGCCGGCCGGTGTCGGACATCCGGCCTTCGGCGGCGATGTCGAGCGAGCGTTGCGCTCGATCAGGGTGCCGGTGCTGTACATGCCGTCGGAAACCGATCTGTATTTCCCGATGAGCGATGCTCGCTACGAGGCGCGCTTCATTGCAGGCGTGCAGTTCGTTCCGATCCCGTCGCTGTGGGGACACACCGCCGGGGCGGCCAGCAATCCGGCCGACAAGCGGTTCCTGAACG
>CAXTPX010000698.1:0-2433 GCA_964246005.1 uncultured Burkholderiaceae bacterium
CCCGCTTCGGTCGTGGTCGCGGGCTTGTACTCGCAACCGACCCACCCGGTGTAGCCGATCCGGTCGAGGTGCGCGAACAGGAACGGATAGTGGATCTCGCCCGTGCCCGGTTCGTTGCGTCCCGGGTTGTCGGCAAGTTGCACATGCCCGATGCGGGCGAGATGCTTCTGCATCGTCGCGGCGAGCTCGCCCTCGGCGCGCTGCGCATGGTAGATGTCGTACTGCACGTAGGCGTTGCCCGCACCCACGTCGTCCAGGATCCCGATCGCCTGCGCGGTGGTGTTGAGGAAGAACCCGGGAATGTCGTACGGATTGACCGGTTCGATCAGCAACCGCAGCCCGGCCCGGTCGAGCGCTTCGGCCGCGAAGCGGAGATTGTCGACGAATGTCTGGCGCAGCGTCTCGCGCGGCACGCCGTCGGGCGCCTTGCCGGCCAGCACGTTGAGCTGCGCGACGCCGAGCACCCGTGCGTAGTCGATGGCGGTGGCGACACCGGCACGGAATTCGTCCACGCGCTGCGGCTGGCATGCAATGCCGCGATCGCCGCGGTCCCAATCGCCGGCCGGCAGGTTGTGCAGCACGACCGCGAGTCTGCTGGCATCGACCCGCTCACGGATCGCGTCGGCCGGCCACGCGTACGGGAACTGGAACTCGACCGCGTCGAAGCCCGCGCGTGCGGCGGACTCGAAGCGGTCGAGGAACGGCACCTCCGTGAACAGCATCGAGAGGTTGGCGGCGAAACGGGGCATGCGGTCTCCGGTGATCGTGAGGAAGGAGTGACGGGTCATTCGAGCAGGCCGGCGAGCTGCAGGCCCTCGATGCCGTCGGGATGGTGGCACTCGACGTCCTCGAACTCGTTGATCTGGTCGATCTCGGCGCCCATCGCGATGTTGGTGACTTTTTCCAGAATGACTTCGACCACGACCGGCACGCGGTAGCGGCGTGCCTGCGACTGCGCCTCGACCAGAGCCTCGCGGATCTTCTCCGGGTCGGTCACCCGCAACGCCCGACAACCGAGCCCCTGAACGACAGCCTGGTGATCGACCCCGTAGCTCTTCAGCGCGCCGTCGTCGACGTTCTGGTTGTCGAACGCGAGCTGCACGCAGAAGTCCATGTCGAAGCCGCGCTGGCTTTGCCGGATCAGGCCGAGATAGCTGTTGTTGACGAGGACCTGGACGTAAGGCAGGCGGAATTGTGCGCCGACTGCGAGCTCCTCGACGAGGAACTGGAAGTCGTAGTCGCCCGACAGGCCGACGACCGTGCGGGTGGGGTCGGCCGCGACCACGCCGAGCGCGGCCGGCATCGTCCATCCGAGTGGTCCCGCCTGGCCGCAGTTGATCCACTGCCGCGGCCCGAAGACCTCGAGGAACTGCGCGCCGGCGATCTGGCTCAAGCCGATGGTCGACACGTAGATCGTGTCGCGCGGGAACGCCGCGTTCATCTCCTCGTAGACGCGCATCGGCTTGATCGGCGTCTCGGTAAAATGGGACTTGCGGTGCATCAGGCGCTTCCGTTCTGCGCAGCGACCGGCCCAGCCGCCGTAGTCCTTCAGGCGTCCGGCCGCCTTGCGCTCGCGCGCCACCGGCACCAACAGCTCGAGCGCGAGCCGCGCGTCGCTGACGATGCCGAGATCGGGCGTGAACACGCGCCCGATCTGGGTCGGCTCGATGTCGACGTGGATGAAGCGGCGTCCCTTGCAATACACCTCGATGCTGCCGGTGTGGCGGTTGGCCCAGCGGTTGCCGATGCCGAGCACGAAGTCGGCGGCGAGCATCGTCGCGTTGCCGTAGCGGTGACTCGTCTGGAGCCCGACCATGCCCGCCATCAGCGGATGGTCGTCGGGGATCGCGCCCCATCCCATCAACGTGGGAACGACGGGGATGCCGCTCAGTTCGGCGAACTCGACGAGGAGTGCCGACGCGTCTGCGTTGATGATGCCGCCGCCCGCCACGATCAACGGCTTGTCGGCGGTTCCGAGCAGGTCGAGCGCGCGCTCGATCTGCGCGCGGGTCGCCGCCGGCTTGTAGGCCGGCAGCGGCGCGTAGGTCTCGATGTCGAATTCGATCTCCGCCATCTGCACGTCGAACGGCAGGTCGATCAGCACCGGGCCCGGTCGCCCGGATCGCATCAAATGGAATGCCTGCTGGAACGCGCGCGGCACGAGCCCCGGCTCGCGCACGGTGACGCTCCACTTGGTGACCGGCTTGCTGATCGATTCGATGTCGACCGCCTGGAAGTCTTCCTTGTAGAGCCGCGCGCGAGGCGCCTGTCCGGTGATGCAGAGGATGGGGATGCTGTCGGCGCTCGCGGAGTAGAGGCCCGTGATCATGTCGGTGCCGGCCGGCCCGCTGGTGCCGATGCAGACGCCGATGTTGCCGGCTTCGGCGCGCGTGTAGCCCTCGGCCATGTGCGACGCCGCCTCGACGTGACGCG
>CAXTPX010000699.1:0-2424 GCA_964246005.1 uncultured Burkholderiaceae bacterium
CACCGTCAGCGTCACCGCGACGATCAGCGGCGAGGCGACGTTCGGCAGCACGTGGCGAAACGCGATGCGCAGCGGCGACGCGCCGATCGCGCGGGCAGCGTCGACGTAGTCCTCGACCTTGATGTCGATCACCTGCGCCCGCGTCAGGCGCACGAAGATCGGCGTGGCCGACACGCCGATCGCGATCATCGCGTTGGTCAGGCTCGGGCCGAGGAACGCGGCCAGCGCGATCGCGAGAATCAGGAACGGACACGCGAGGAACGCGTCGGTGATGCGCGAGATCAGGCCGTCGACGAAACCCGCCGCGCTGCCCGCGAACCAGCCCGCGGCGAGACCGATTGGGATACCGAGAAGGAGCGAGATCGACACGGACACGACGCCGGCGAGAAGCGATGCCCGCGTGCCCCAGACGACGCGCGACAGCACGTCGCGGCCGAGGTCGTCGGTGCCGAACCAGTGCGCCGCATCGGGTGCCTTCCGCAACGCGCTCCAGCTCGTCTCGACCGGATCGTAGGGGGCGATGCACGGTGCGAACACGGCCATGATCACGAACAGCAGCACGACGACGAGACCGACGATGGCCCCGCGGCGACGAAGCAGACGACGCCATGCGCGCCGCCACGGTCCGACCTGCGCGGGTGCCGACGATCGGCCGATCGTTGATTCCGCAACGATGTCTCCTGCGACCGTCATGCGCGCAGCCGCGGGTTGACGACGAACGACGCGAGGTCCGCGAGCAGGTTCAGCAGGATGTAGGCCGTGGCCGTCACGAGCACCACGCCCTGCACGACCGAGTAGTCGCGATTGAAGACCGAGTCGACGATCAGCTTGCCGAAGCCCGGGATCGTGAACACCTGCTCGGTCAGGACGGCCCCCGACAACAGCGTGCCGAACTCGAGCGCGCCGAGCGTGATGATCGGTGTCAGCGCATTGCGCAGCGCGTGCTTGACGACGACGGTCCGCAGGCCGAGACCCTTGGCGCGCGCGGTGCGCACGTAGTCGGCGGACAGCACCTGCAGCATCGCGCTGCGGGTATGGCGCATCAGCACCGCGGCGATCGCGTTGCCGAGCACGAAGGCCGGCATGATCATCGCCGCGAGGTTGCCGCGCAGGTCCTCGAGCGGGCTGACGTAACCCGATGCCGGCAACCAGCCGAGCTCGACCGAGAACAGCAGGATCATCAGGATGCCGAGCCAGAAGTTGGGCGTCGACAGGCCCCACAGCGCGAACAGGTTGGCCGCGTAGTCCCACCATGTTCCGCGTCCGACCGCGGACAGCACGCCGGTCGGAATCCCGATGAACAGGGCGACGGTCATCGCCAGCACCGCGAGCTCGAGCGTGACCGGCAGCTTCTCCGCGACGAGGCGCAGGACCGGTTGCTGCGAGCGGATCGACTCGCCGAGGTCGCCCCGGACGACGCCGGCGATCCAGTAGCCGTAGCGCATCGGCAGCGACTCGTCGAGGTGGAGCTTCTTCTGCAGGTACGCGATGACCGCGGGGTCCTGTTCCTCGCCGGCGAGGACGTGCGCGGGGTCACCGGGCAACAGTTGCTGCAGGCCGAAGATCAGCATCGACACGAGGATCAGCGTGGGGACGATCGAGAGCAAGCGCTTGGCAAGAAATTCGAACAAGGAAACCTCTCTTCACCGTCGTCCCCGCGAAGGCGGGGACCCAGGGTGGTACCGCGGTGCCGACCAACGCCACTGGGTTCCCGCTTGCGCGAGAACGACGTGCTTCCATCGATCAGTCGTCCGCGCAGGGACGACGTGGACCATTCTCACCGTCGTCCCCGCGAAGGCGGGGACCCAGTGTCGTACCGCGGTGCCGATTCAACGCCACCGGGTTCACGCCTGCGCGGGGAACGACGTTCGATGCTGCGCGCGCGTCTCATGGCGCGAACCTCAACCCGCTCACCCGCAGCAACCCGTCCGGCACGCTCCGCACCCCGGTCAGCTTCGGCGAATACGCCCACAGCCAGTTGCGGTGGTACAGGTAGATGATCCCGCGCTCCTTCAGCACGCGCGCCGCGATCTGCTCGTAGACCTTGCGGCGCTCGGCCGGGTCGCGCAGCGTGCGCGACTGGTTCAGCAGCGCATCGGTCTCGGGGCTGCAGTAGCCTGGATAGTTCAGTGGCTGCTTGCAGCCGTAGAAGCTGAAGACGTTGCCGTCGGGATCGGCGCGGCCGCTCCACGCGAGGATGTACGCCTCGTACTGGCCCTGGTCGGCCATGTTCAGCGACGTCGCGAACTCGGTCGACTGGATCTTCACGTCGAAGCCCGCCTCGCGCGCCATCGCCTGGATGACGAGCGCGAGCCGTTGGGCCTCGGACGTCGTCGGCGCGACCAGCGTGAAGGCCGGGTTCGGCACGCCGGCTTCCTTCAGCAACGCCTTCGCGCGCGCCACGTCGCGCTTCGGCACGGGGAC
>CAXTPX010000700.1:0-2423 GCA_964246005.1 uncultured Burkholderiaceae bacterium
CGTGGATGACGCCGCCGGTGGGGAAATCGGGCGCCGGGATGATCTCGATCAGTTCGTCGATCGAACATTCGGGGTTGCGCAGCACGTGCAGGCACGCGTCCACCACTTCGCGCAGGTTGTGCGGCGGGATGTTGGTCGCCATGCCGACCGCGATGCCGGTCGAGCCGTTGATCAGCAGGTTCGGGATCTTGGCCGGCAGCACGACCGGCTCGCGCTCGGTGCCGTCGTAGTTCGGCACGAAGTCGACCGTCTCGCGATCGAGGTCGGCGATCATCGCCTCGGCGATCTTCGACAGCCGCACTTCGGTGTAGCGCGACGCCGCCGCGTTGTCGCCGTCGACCGAGCCGAAGTTGCCCTGCCCGTCGATCAGCGGATAGCGCAGCGAGAACGGCTGCGCCATGCGGACCATCGTGTCGTAGATGGCCAGGTCACCGTGAGGGTGGTACTTGCCCATCACGTCGCCCGCGATACGCGCCGACTTCTTGTGCGGGCGGTTCGAGTGGTTGCTCAACTCGTTCATGCCGTACAGGACACGGCGATGAACGGGTTTCAGTCCGTCCCGCAGGTCCGGCAACGCCCGCCCGACGATCACGCTCATCGCGTAGTCGAGATAGGACCGGCGCATCTCTTCTTCGAGACTGACCGGGATCATTTCCTTGGCGAACGGATTCATCTGGACGGGATTCGATGGGGACGACGAGGTGCCCGACGGTCATGACCGGGCCGGAAAGCGCATGCCGATCGGGCGATGAATCCAGCACGGGAGTCGGCACGCGAAATCGGGAATGCGCGGCCCGCGATTTTAGCATGCAGCACCCTCGTGACGCCTGTGGCTGAAGCCCCCCACTGCTCGGCCCACAGCCCTGCAGCGCAACATCGCTTTGTTATATTCGGACCGATGCACACGCCATCCGCGATCCGTGAACTGATCTTCCCCCGGTGGATCGTTCCGATCGAACCGGCCGGCGTGGTGCTCGAAGACCACGGCATCGCGATCGCCGACGACGGCACGATCGCGGCGGTCCTGCCGGCCGGCGTGCTTCGCGAGCGTCACACCGCGACGACCGAGACGGCGCTTCCGGACCACGTCGTCACGCCGGGACTCTTCAACCTGCACACGCATGCGGCGATGACGCTGCTGCGCGGTCTCGGGGACGACCTGCCGCTGATGAAGTGGCTGACGACGCGCATCTGGCCGGCCGAGGCGGCGCTGCTGTCCGAAGAGTTCGTCGCCGCCGGGACGCGCCTCGCCTGTCTCGAGATGCTGCGCGGCGGAACGACCTGCTTCTCGGACATGTACTTCTACCCGGCCGCGGCCGCAGGCGCGGCGCGGCAGATCGGCATGCGCGCCCACCTCGGGCTGACGGTGATCGACCTCGCGACCGCCGCCGGCGGCGACGCCGACGACTACCTGGATCGCGGCCTCGTGCTGTTCGACCGACTGCGGCACGACCCGATGGTGTCGTTCGCGTTCGCGCCGCACGCGCCGTACACGATCAGCGACGCGACGTTCCGGCGCATCGGCATGCTGATGGGCCAGACCGGCCTGCCGATGCAGATCCACCTGCACGAGACCGAGGACGAGATCCGCCAGGAAGTAGCGCGGCACAGTATGCGGCCGGCAATGCGACTGGAGAAGCTGGGACTCGTCGGGCCGTCGCTGACCGCCGTCCACGCGGTGTACCTCGACGACCGGGAGGTCGCGCTCTTCGCCGAACGCGGCGTCTCGATCGCTCACTGCCCGGCGTCCAACCTCAAGCTCGCATCCGGCGTCCCGCACATCGCGCGCTATCTCGATGCGGGGATCAACCTCGGCATCGGCACGGACGGGACGGCCAGCAACAACCGGCTCGACATGCCGGGCGAGATGCGCCTCGCCTCACTGCTGGCGAAGGGCGCATCGGGTCGAGCCGACGCGTTCGGTGCGCACCACGTTCTGCACGCGGCAACCCTGGCTGGTGCGAAAGCGTGTGGACTGGACGATCGGATCGGCAGCATCGTTGCCGGCAAGGAGGCCGATCTCGCGGCTTTCGACCTCAGCGCCCTCGACTACAACCCGATCTTCGACGTCGCGTCGCATCTGATTTTCGTCGTCGGTCGTGAAGCCGTCACCGACGTTTGGGTCGCCGGGAAGCCTGTTGTGCGGAAGCGACAATTCGTCGGCGATGGGGCGCGCGCCGCAGAGGGAAAGGGCGCAAGCGATATAGCCCTGTGGCAGAATCGAACGAGAAGTCAACTGGCTACGCAGTGATTGCGCTGTGCCGATTGATGGCGAATCAAGTGTGGCGGAGAGCATCAGTGTTGATTGCCGGGTGATCGGCATTGCCGCTGACCGGAAGTTCGCTCGTGAACCCACCGTGCTGAGCGGGTTATAAATTCGTGGTCGCAATCGGCGCTTCGCGGCTGCGTTGAATTCAGAAATC
>CAXTPX010000701.1:0-2423 GCA_964246005.1 uncultured Burkholderiaceae bacterium
GGCAGCGCGGGGGGACGATGCGTCAGGCGCCAGAGCAAACGGAGGATCGCGAGACCGAGCACCGTGATGCCGATCGACTTGTGGGTATCGATCACGGGGCGAACCCAGTCGTCGGGCAGGTAGTCGGCCGACAGCGCGAGCGCGACGTTGATCGCGATCAGCAGCGCGATCGACCAGTGCAGGACGATCGCGATGCGCGTGTAGCGGGACTCGAGGGGCATCGTGGGCATGGTCACGGCGAGGATTCAGAGGGTGCGGTCTCTTGCAACGGTATACGAGTATCGCAAGCCCTCTCGCGCGTGGTGCTACGGACGCCGACCGACGATGACATTTCGTCACGACATCCGCGAGGCGGCATCGGTCGTACATGACATCATGCGCGCGTCCCCTTCGATCTCGACATCTTGACCCGTCTCGAGGACGCCCTCGTCCTCCACTCGCCACGGTACCGGCCCCGCTCCACGCCGCTCGCCAGCGCCCTGGTTCACGGAACGGTCGGCGGTGTCTGGCTGCTGTTGTTCGCGAGTGCGTTCACGCTCGGCGGCATCTATGCGTGGTCGACCGGCATCGCGTACATCGTCTACGACACGGTGCTTCTCGCCTTCGTCGCGTGGAAGACGTGGACGCTGCTGCGGCCGGCACCGACGCCGGGGCGCCATGCGCCCCTGGAGAAGCTGACCATCGTCGTTGCGGCTCACAACGAGTCGGCCGTCCTCGTGCAGACGATTGCAGCACTGCTCGCGCAGGCCGACCCGCCGGACGCGATCGTCATCGCGGACGACGGCTCGACGGATGGCACCGCCGGGCTGCTGGTCACGCGATTCGGCCTGGTGGCGCCGGCGCTGGGTGGCTGGGCGACGAGCACCAGCGTCCCGACGCTGCACTGGCTGCGCCTGCCGCACGGTGGCAAGGCGCGAGCCCTGAACGCCGCGTTGATGTCGCCGCTGGAGGCGTGCCGCACGGCGATCACGATGACTGTCGACGCCGATACGCATCTCTCGCCCGGCGCGATCGCGGCGATGCGCCGGGCGTTCACGGACGACCCCTCGCTGGTCGCCGCGACCGGCGTCCTGGTGCCCGTCTGCGGCCCGTCGCTGACGGGGCGGTTGTTCGAGTGGTTCCAGACCTACGAATACATCCGCAACTTCCTGTCCCGCTACGCGTGGATGCGGGTCGACAGCCTGCTCCTGATCTCAGGTGCGTTCGCGGGCTTTCGTCGCGAGGCGGTCGTCGCCGTCGGCGGCTTCGATCCCGACTGCCTGGTCGAGGATTACGAGCTCATCCACCGGCTCGCGCGGTATTCCGCCCTGCACCGCCTCGGCTGGCGATCGAGCGTCGTCGGCGCTGCCCAGGCCCAGACCGAGGCACCGAGCACGACGGCGGCATTCCTCCGCCAGCGTCGACGCTGGTTCGGCGGTTTCCTGCAGACGCAGTACTGGTATCGCGGCATGGTCGGCAACGGACGTCTCTACGGCAACATCGGTCGCTGGATGCTGCCGGTCAAGGCAGTCGACACGATGCAGCCGATCTTCGGGCTCACCGCGCTCGCCGTCTTGCTGGTCTCCATTGCACAGGGACGCGTCGGCGTGCTGGTGCCGGTGTCGGCCTGGATCCTGTCGAAGATCGCGATCGACCTCGGCTTTCATTTGTGGTCGGTGCATCTCTATCGACGCTGGATCGGCAAGACCACCGACGCGCGCTTCGGTCTCGCCCTGCTCGCGGCCCTCGCCGAGCCGTTCTCGTTCCAGATCCTGCGTCACCTCGGCGCGACCCTCGGCTGGGTCACGTTCCTGACACGGCAGAGCCATTGGGGAAAGCAGGAGCGGCTGGGCGCGATCGACGCCGCCCGGGCGTCCGACGGGCCGCATCGGACGCCCTGAAACAAAACCGACTCACGCTGCGAGCGGCACCTCGGGGTCGAACGAGAAGCCGCGTTCCCCGAAGTCCACGTGGACCCGGTCCTTCGGGCCGAACTTGCCTTCGAGCAGCATCCTCGACAGCGGATTCTCGATCTGCTGCTGGATCGCGCGCTTCAGCGGACGCGCGCCGAACAGCGGGTCGAAGCCGGCCGCCGCCAGCTTCGCAAGCGCGGCGTCCGTCACGTCGAGATGGATCTCCAGCTTCGCGAGCCGCTTCTCGAGCCCGCTCAACTGGATCCGCGCGATGGAAGCGATGTTGGCTTGGTCGAGCCCGTGGAACACGACGACCTCGTCGATGCGGTTCAGGAACTCGGGCCGGAACTCCTGCTTGACCTCCTGCCAGACGAGACCCTTGATCCTTTCATACACCGCATCGGCTGCGGCCTTGTCCGCCGTCGCCAACCCGCCGCTCTCGGCGAGGATCAACTGCGAACCGATGTTCGACGTCATCACGATCACGGTGTTCTTGAAATCGACCGTGCGGCCCTGCCCGTCGGTAAGGCG
>CAXTPX010000702.1:0-2400 GCA_964246005.1 uncultured Burkholderiaceae bacterium
GGCGATCACCGCGATCTACGGCGAGATCCTGCGGCGCTATCACGGCGAAGCCCAGGGCGTCGTGAAGATCGACGACGTCGACACGATCGAATGGGCGTACATCCCGCACTACTACACGGCGTTCTACGTCTATCAGTACGCGACCTCGATCGCCGCGAGCTCGCTGCTCGCCGACACGGTGCTGTCGAGCGAGCCGGGTGCGCGGGAGCGCTATCTCGATCTGCTGAAAGCCGGCGGCTCGGGCTATCCGTACGAACTCGTGAAGAAGGCCGGGGTGGACCTCGCGAGCCCGGCGCCGTATCGGTCGATCGCGGCGCGCATGGACCGCATCATCGACGAGATCGAAGCGATCCGGTCGCGCAGTCGGACCACGGACAGGTCTTGATGCGCCTGGTCTCGATCGTGCGATGAAGCGCCTCGCGCCGTCGAAGGAAGAGATCGCGCTGCTGCCGCCGTTCGAAGGCTTGCCGCTCGATCGGGTGCGCGTGCCGGCGACGGCCGATCGGTTCGAAGCGGCGGTCGACGCGATCCGCACGGCCGGCGTGGTCGGCTTCGACACCGAGTCGAAGCCGCTGTTCGACGTCGGGGCGACCAGCGACGGTCCGCACGTCGTGCAGTTCGCCACGTCGACCGAAGCGTTCATCTTCCAGGTGCATCGGGAAGAGGGCCTGCCTTTCGTCGTCGATCTCCTGCAGGCCGACGACGTGCTGAAGGTCGGGTTCGGCCTGAGCTCGGACCTGAAGCACATCCGCCGCAAGTTCGGCGTCGAGCTCCGTTCGGTGGTCGACCTGAACGACGTGTTCCGCGGCGCCGGTTTTCGTAGCTCGATCGGCGTGCGCGCGGCGGTCGCGATCCTGTTCGCGCGGCGCTTCCTGAAATCGAAGCGTCAGACGACGTCGAACTGGGCGCTTCCGAAGCTCGACGACAAGCAGTTGCTATATGCGGCCAACGATGCCTGGGCCGCGTTGCGGGTTCACCAGGCGCTCGAGGAAGGGCGCATCGACGACGCGGCCGACGCCGGGACTGCCGCGATATAGTCGCCGGCCTGTCCATGAAGGAGTCGCCGATGTTCCTCGGCTTGCGCACTGCGATCTATCCCGCACCCGACCTCGCCACGGCCCGTGACTGGTACGCGCGGGTGCTCGCGATCGAGCCGTACTTCGACGAGCCGTACTACGTCGGCTTCTCGGTGGGCGGCTTCGAGCTCGGGCTCGTTCCCGATGCCACGCCGGGAACCGCCGGACCGCAGCCGTTGTGGGGGGTGGCCGATGCGAGCGCCGCGCTCGCATCGTTGCTCGAGGCCGGCGCGACCGCGCTCGACCCGGTCAGCGACGTCGGGGACGGCATCCGGACCGGCGCCGTGCTCGACCCGTTCGGCAACCGCCTCGGCTTCATCGAGAACCCGCACTTCGATCGGGCCGCGATTCGATGAACGACGCGTTTCATTTCTACGAACCGCGCGATGGGCACGGCCTGCCGCACGATCCGTTCAACGCGATCGTCGGTCCGCGGCCGATCGGCTGGATCTCGACGCGCGATGTCGACGGCCACCTGAACCTCGCGCCGTACAGCTTCTTCAACGCGTTCAACTACACGCCGCCGATCGTCGGCTTCTCGAGCATCGGCTACAAGGACACGGTCCGCAACATCGAGGCGACGAACGAGTTCGTCTGGAACCTGACGACGCGTGCGCTGGTCGAGCAGATGAACGCGACCTGCGCGAGCGTGCCGCCCGAGGTCGACGAATTCGAGCTCGCCGGCCTGACGCCGGTGCCGTCGACGCTCGTCGGCGCGCCGCGCGTCGCCGAGAGCCCGGTCGCGTTCGAGTGCCGCGCGATCGAGGTCAGGCAATTGCGTACGGCCGCGGGCGAGCCGGTCGACAGCTGGCTCACGCTCGGCGAAGTGGTCGCCGTCCACATCGCGCGCACGTCGCTGACGGACGGCGTCTACGACACGGCGGGCGCCGGCCACGTGCTGCGGGGCGGCGGCCCGGCCGACTACTTCGACATCGGCCCGAGCCAGCTCTTCAGGCTCCATCGGCCGCGCTGACGTCCGAGAGGTGATGGCTAGCGCCGGCGCACGATCTTGCGCGGGACCGCAGGCGCCGGACGCTCGAGATCGCGCATGAACGCGAGTTGCCACGGGCGCACCGCCAGCAGCAGGCAACCGAGGTGAGCAAGCTGGCGGCGCTGTCCTCGGTGGCAGCCTTCCGGCTGGCCAAGCTGTTCCGCAGCCGGGCCTGGCAGGCGCACGAGGCCGGCCTGCGGGGACAGGTCGAACGGTTGGATGCGGCTCAAGACGCCGCTGCCGCAGCGGCGACCCGATGGGCCGCGGCAAGCGTGGAGCAGAAGCGCCATGCCGCCGAACAGCGGGATGCGCTGGCAGCGCGTGATGCGCTTC
>CAXTPX010000703.1:0-2395 GCA_964246005.1 uncultured Burkholderiaceae bacterium
AGGAACTGGGCGAAGGCGAGGACGGCGCCGAGATCGAGGAGCTCGAGAAGAAGCTGAAGGCGGCGCGCATGCCGAAGGAAGCGAAGACGAAGGCCGAGGCCGAGCTGAAGAAGCTGAAGCTGATGTCGCCGATGTCGGCCGAAGCGACCGTCGTGCGCAACTATCTCGACACGCTGATCGGCTTGCCGTGGCGGAAGAAGAGCAAGGTCACGAACGACCTGAAGCTCGCCGAGAAGGTGCTCGACGAAGATCACTTCGGGCTCGACAAGGTCAAGGAACGCATCCTGGAGTACCTCGCGGTCCAGCAGCGCGTCGACAAGCTGAAGGCGCCGATCCTGTGCCTGGTCGGCCCCCCGGGCGTCGGCAAGACGTCGCTCGGCCAGTCGATCGCGCGGGCGACGAATCGCAAGTTCGTCCGCATGGCGCTGGGCGGCGTGCGCGACGAGGCCGAGATCCGCGGCCATCGCCGCAGCTACATCGGGTCGATGCCCGGCAAGGTGTTGCAGAGCCTGTCGAAGGTCGGTGTCCGCAATCCGCTCTTCCTGCTCGACGAGGTCGACAAGATGGGCCAGGACTTCCGTGGTGATCCGGCGTCGGCGTTGCTCGAGGTGCTCGATCCCGAGCAGAACCACACGTTCCAGGATCACTACATCGAGGTGGACTTCGACCTGTCGGACGTGATGTTCGTCGCGACGTCCAATTCGTTCAACATTCCGCCGGCGCTGCTCGACCGGATGGAAGTGATCCGCCTGTCGGGCTACACCGAGGAAGAGAAGGTCAACATCGCGTTGCGCTACCTGTTGCCGAAGCAGGTCAAGAACAACGGCGTGAAGAAGGAAGAACTGGTCGTCGCAGAAAGCGCGATCCGCGACATCATCCGCTACTACACCCGCGAGGCCGGGGTGCGGGCGCTGGAGCGCGAGATCTCGAAGATCTGCCGCAAGGTCGTCAAGATGCTGCTGTTGAAGAAGAACGACGGCAAGGTCACGGTCACGTCGCGCAACGTCGACAAGTTCCTCGGAGTGCGCCGCTACACGTTCGGGATGGCCGAGAAGGAGAACCAGATCGGGCAGGTCAACGGTCTCGCGTGGACCGAGGTCGGCGGCGATCTGCTGACGATCGAGGTCGCGGTGATGCCGGGCAAGGGCGTCGTGCAACGGACCGGCTCGCTCGGCGACGTGATGAAGGAGTCGGTCGAGGCAGCCCGCTCGGTGGTCCGTGCGCGCTCGCGGCAGCTCGGCATCTCCGACGAGGTATGGGAGAAGCGCGACATCCACGTGCACGCGCCGGAAGGGGCGACGCCGAAGGACGGCCCGTCCGCGGGTGCCGCGATGACGCTGGCGATGGTGTCGGCACTGACCCGCATTCCGATCCGGGCCGATGTCGCGATGACCGGCGAGATCACGTTGCGCGGCGAGGTGTTGCCGATCGGTGGATTGAAGGAGAAGTTGCTGGCCGCGCATCGTGGTGGCATCAAGACCGTGTTGATTCCCGAAGACAATGTGAAGGACCTGCACGAGATCGCCGAGAACGTGAAGAATCGCCTCGAGATCATCCCGGTCAAGTGGATCGATCGCGTGTTCGAGATCGCGCTCGAGCGTCAGCCGGTGCCGTTGCCGGACGAAGAGGTGGTCGTCGCGGCGGCGCCCGTGGCAGCCGTGATCGGGGAGCCGCGCGCGGACGACGGCAAGCTCGTCAAGCACTGACCCGTTCTTCGATTCCTCCTTCGAACTGATCGACGCGTGGCTTCGGCCACGCGTTTTTTTTATGCACGATCGTCGTGTCGTCCGTCGTGCGTTGCCAAGGGAACTCACGGCTTGACACGGTTCGGCGTGCATTGCCTAATGCTCGTCCAGCCGGCGCCGGTCCTGTGCGACGCAGGCCGCTCGGACGCAGAAGCAGCGCGTCCGCCCGAGCGCGCCGTGACCCCGTACAACCGAAGGACACTCGATGAACAAGGCGGAGCTGATCGATCACATTGCGCAGCAGGCGGACCTGTCGAAGGCCGCGGCGGGACGAGCGCTCGAATCGGTCGTGGGCGGCATCGCGAAGACGCTGAAGAAGAACGGCAGCGTGACGTTGGTCGGCTTCGGGACGTTCACGGTGGGCAAGCGTGCGGCCCGCACGGGCCGCAATCCGCAGACCGGTGCGTCGATCAAGATCAAGGCAGCGAAGGTTCCCAAGTTCCGCGCTGGAAAGGCACTCAAGGATGCAGTAAACTAGCGCGCTTTCCGCGGGTGACAACGCGGAAAGCGTGACGTGAGTCGGCAACGAGACCATGTTTTCTTCATCGGTCGGCGTTGCGAGCGAGGCGGTCGGGGTGCTTAGCTCAGTTGGTAGAGCGGCGCCCTTACAAGGCGTAGGTCGGGAGTTCGAGCCTCTCAGCACCCACCAG
>CAXTPX010000704.1:0-2392 GCA_964246005.1 uncultured Burkholderiaceae bacterium
GACGAGGCGCGGCGCCGGCCCGTGACTCGGGGACGGCGGACGCGTCGGATGCGGAGGTCGTTCGATCGAGGAGAGCTGCCATGACGGACCCGGAAGTGGAAAGCGCGCCACGAAGGCGCGACGCTCGCGTTCGTTGAACGCGACGTGGCTGGAACAACCTACGAGAGGGTGAAGCGGGCGACCGAATCGCGGATGTAGGGCTTCAGGTCGACGGGCTGGCCGCGAAAATGCAGCTCGACGCCCTTCGCGTTGCCGACCACGAGGGTGAACGGCGGATCGCCCGCGACCGCCTGCTCCGATCCGGCGGCGTTGAGTTGCTGCAACAACACCTTGCCGTCGGAAGACCGGACTTCGACCCACGACTTGTCGTTGAAGTGGAATCGCAAGGCCTGTTCCGCGGCCGACGTCCCCGGCGCCCCGGCCACGGCGGCCCGCGACGGGGACACGGTCGCGGCTTCATCGTGCGCATCCGATCCGATCGCCGGCGACGGCGCAACGACGACGCCTGGGGCGGCCGGCCCGGCCGAGTCGTTCTGCGGTGGTGCGGCGGATGCGACCACCACATCGCCGCGCCTCGCGTCGATCAGCGAACGGGCACCGTCGACGACGTGCTCGAACGAGCTGGTGCCGGACCAGGCGATCACCGCCGCGACCAGCGCGAACGCGAAGGCGCCGAAGACCAGCTTCCGACCGCCGTGGCGATCGTCGGCGGGGCCGCTGCGACGGGGCAACGTGATGTGGGTGACGCCGGGCGCGACGAGCGCGGCAGGAGGCGCATCCGCCTGCACCGAGTCGACCCGCGCGACCAGCTCGGCCGCATCGAGATCGAGCGCCTTCGCGACATTGCGCAGGAAGCCCCGCAGGTAGGGACCATCCGGCAGTTCGCTCCAGCGCTCGCACTCCATCGCGTCGATGCGCCGCGCAGGCAGCTTGACCATGTTCGCGACATCGGCCTGCGTGAGACCGAGTGCGACGCGGCGCTCGCGCAGCAGTTCACCGACCCTGCGTTGCACGGAGCCGCTTCGTTCCACCACCCTCTCTTCGCCAGCATCCATGCCGTCTCGACTCGTTTCCCGGTCCGTCAATCGCCGTAGTTGCCGCGCTTCTGCATCTGCGCCTCGCGCGAATCGGCGAACAGACGCTCGAGCTGACTTTCCAGGGCGACCTGATTGTTCCTGTTGCCGAGCCGCCGCTCGATCCGGATCCCCAACCACAGGCTCGCCGGCGACGGCGCCTGGCCACTGTTGACCTGCGACACGTAAAAACGCGCCCGCGCGAAGTCTTTCCGGTCGTAATAGATGGACGCCAGGTTGTACGCCGACACCGCGCCCGACGGATCGAGCTCGAACGAGCGTCGGAAGTACTCCTCGGCGGCGGCCGCATCGCCCATCCTGATCGAGCACACGCCCTCGTTCTGGAGCGGCTTGGCCTTCTGTGCGTACAGCGGGTTCTTCAGCGCTTTCTCGAAGTACGTCAGCGACTCCTTCTCGCGCCCGTGCTGGCACAGATACCAGCCGTAGTTGTTGTTCAGGTCGGAATTGGCAGGTTCGATCTGCAACGCGCGCTGGAAGCTCTGTTCCGCGAGGGCGTCCTCGTGCAACTCCGCATAGACCAGCGCCAGGACCGTATGTGCGTCGGCGTAATTGGGCTCGAGCGCAAGCGCCTGGCGCAGCTCGTCGAGGGCGACGTCGTACTTGCCATCCTGGTAGTAGGACGCCGCGAGCTGAAGTCGGGTCGAGGCCCGCCTGTGAATCTCGGCCGGACTGGAAGGGTCGCGTTTCTGGACGTCGGCGTTCGAGGCCGTCACCTTCGGCACGGAAATCGACGTTGTCGTCGTCGACGAACAGGCAGCCAGCGCGCAGATCAGCGAGACGAGCGGCCAACGCATCGCGCGGCGACGGTTCATGCCCGCACCGTCGCCCGAACCGGCACCAACGGCACGACCCGCCCGCCACGCTCGGCGAGGCGCGTGCGATCGCGCACCGCCCCGGCGAGCTGCCCGCACGCCGCATCGATGTCGTCGCCGCGCGTCTTGCGAATGGTCGTGACGATCTCCGATTGCAAGAGCACCTCGCCGAATGCACGAATGCGCTGTCGGGACGAGCCCGTCAGCCCGGCTTCCGGGAACGCATTGAACGGAATCAGGTTGAACTTGGCCGAGACGCGACCACGGACGAGTTCGATCAACTGCTGCGCGTGCTGCGGGGTGTCGTTGACGCCGTCGAGCATGCAATATTCGAAGGTGATGAAGTCGCGCGGCGCGGTGTCGAGGTATCGATTGCAGGCGTCGAGCAATTCGGTGATCGGGTACTTGCGGTTGAGCGGCACCAGGTCGTCGCGAAGCGCGTCGTTCGGCGCGTGCAGCGACACCGCCAACGCCACCGGGCAATCG
>CAXTPX010000705.1:0-2391 GCA_964246005.1 uncultured Burkholderiaceae bacterium
GCTTCGTCGACCCGAGCAACAACGCCGACGCCTACTCGGTGATCGAATGAATCCCATGACCCTGGGTGCGTTCGCCCGCATCGTGATCGCTGCGTGCGTCGCGACGGGCCCGGTCGCTTCGTCGGCCGCGACGACGACCGTCTGTCCGGCCCGGGTTCATCTCGAGTCGGGGCGCATCGCCGTCACCGACGTGCCGGCGTCGTTCAAGTCCACGGTCGACCCGATGCCGCTCCTGTTGTCGGGCGTGAGTGTCTACGACGGGCCGCCGGAACAGCGTGCGGCGCTGGTGCCGACGTCGGGTAGCCGCACCGGCGACCGGTCGACCTGGGCGTTCGCCGGCAGCTATCCGGACGGCAAGTGGCTGTCGTGCGACTACGCGAACGGACTGGTCCATCTCGCGATCCGCGTCGATGATGCCAGCGCGTCGTGCGACGCCGTCGCGACGAAGTCGGGCGAACCCCGGGTGCTTCGCGGCACGTTCACGTGTCGTTGACCGCGCTCCTCGATCGAACGCCGATGTCGCACCGCCGACGTCACGGCCAGTGACGGGGCCGGTGCCGCGCGCGACGACCGCGATCTGGAAGCACCCGGAGTTCCGCGCAGGCTTCCGTGACCTCGCCCTCGTCTCGCCCGGCCTCGCCGCCTGGGGTGTCATGACCGGCGTCGCGATCGTCAAGTCCGGGATGGGGATGGCCGCGGTGCTGTTGATGTCGACGATCGTGTTCGCCGGCAGCTCGCAACTCGCCGCGCTGCCATTGATCGCGAGCGGCGCGCCGATCTGGGTGGTGATCACCACGGCGTTCTGCGTGAACCTGCGCTTCGTCGTCTTCAGCGTCCACCTGCGACCGTACGTGATGCATCAGTCGCTGCTGCGAAGACTCTTCTCCGGCTACCTGATGGCCGACCTCGGCTACGTGATGGTCACGCGACGCTATCCGGTCGTGCCGGCCGACGCGGTCGGCATGACCGCGCTCGAGGCCTACTGGCTCGGCAACGGCCTCGCGGGCTGGGGATCGTGGGCCGGCGCGACGCTGCTCGGTGTCGCGTTCGGCAGCCACGTGCCGGTCGAATGGGGACTCGGCTTCGCCGGCATCCTCGCGCTCCTCGGCGTGACCGCATCGCTGGTCTCGAGCCGTCTGCGGATCGTGTCGGCCGTGGTCTCGGGCGGCGCCGCCATCGTCGCGATCGCGCTGCCGTTCAAGCTCGACATCCTCGTCGCGATCGTCACGGCCGTCGTCGTGTGCCTGCTGCTCGAACGTTTGCCGCGGGGCACGGCGACTGTCGACCGATGAGGGACGACCTCGCGAACTACGTCACGATCATCGGGATGACGGCCATGACAGTGCTGACGCGCTCGTTCTTCTTCATCTCGAAGCAATCGTGGCGGTTGCCGCATTGGGCCGAGCGCGGCCTGCAGTACGCACCGGTCGCGGCGCTCGCCGCGGTCATCGCGCCCGAGCTGCTGATGACCGACGGCCATGCGATCACGACGTGGCACGACGCGCGTCTCTACGCGGCGCTCGCGGGCCTCGGCTGGTTCTACGCGCGTCGCGGCGTGCTCGGCACGATCGTCGTCGGGATGGCAGTGTACCTGCCGCTGCACGTCGGTCTCGGGTGGTGACCCCGATGCTACAATCGCCGGCTCATTTTTGTCGGCGCCTGCCGGTCGCGCCGCGTCCCGCCCGAGCCCGCACCTGGACCCGACGGGCCGCACTGGAGATTCGATCTTGTTCCTGATTTCAAACGCGTACGCACAGGCTGCCACCACCACTGCAGCGGCTCCCGGCTTCTCGATCGAGCAGATGGCGTTGCCGGCGCTGATGATCGTCGCGTTCTACTTCCTGCTGATCCGCCCGCAACAGAAGCGCGCGAAGGAACAGAAGGCGATGATGGAAGGCATCAAGGCGGGCGACGAGGTCATCTCGTCGGGTGGACTCCTCGGCAAGGTCGTCAAGGTCGCGGACCAGTACGTCACGATGGAAGTCGGCAACGTCGCGGGCGGCAGCACGGCCGTCGAGATGACGATCCAGAAGTCGGCCATCCAGGCCATGTTGCCGAAGGGCACGATCAAGGCGATCTGAGTCCGCGTCGCCCGCCGTGATGAAGCTGCCGTGATGAGTCCGCTGTCATGAATCGCTATCCCCTCTGGAAGTACATCGTCATCGCGGTCGCGCTCGCGATCGGGCTGCTGTACGCGTTGCCCAACGTCTTCGGCGAGGCGCCGGCCGTGCAGGTCACGAGCGGCAAGGCGACGGTCAAGGTCGATGCGTCGATGATGAATCGCATCGAGACGCTGCTGAAGCAGGCCGACATCGTCACGACCGGCATGTTCTTCGACAACGGCCAGTCGCCGTCGGTGCGGGTCCGCGTGACCGACAACGACGCGCAGTT
>CAXTPX010000706.1:0-2389 GCA_964246005.1 uncultured Burkholderiaceae bacterium
GTCGCGAAGCAGGCCTACGGTGTCTTCATCAAGACGATCTTCGAGGAAGGCGTGCGGATCCCGCCGGTCAAGATCTGGCGGAAGGGCGAGTACCAGGTCGACCTGATCGAGCTGATCATGGCGCAGACGCGCAGCCCGGAGTGGTGCCGCGCGGACCTGAACGCACTGATCGCGGCGTGTCGCGTGGCCGCGCGGCGCGTCGTCGAGATGTGCCACCGCTTCGGCGACGACGTGTTCGCGTCGGCCACCGACGAGCTGCTCGCCCGCAACCATCGCGCGATGAAGGCGCTGATCGGGAACGCGATCGGCGACGAGCCGGTGTCGTTCGAGGACTACGTGTGCGACGACGGCCTCGGCTTCGGGCCGTACAAGATCAAGTGCACGATGTGGAAGGAGACCGGTGACGACGGAACCAGCCGGGTGGTCCTCGACTTCGACGGCACCGACCCGCAGTCGGTCGGGTCGATCAACTTCTTTCTGAACGAGAACATGATGCGGATGTTCTTCGGGATCTACATGATCATGGTGTTCGATCCGCAGATCCTGTTCAACGACGGCTACTACGACCTGATCGACGTTCGCATCCCGCAGGGGTCGTTGCTGAAGCCGGACTTCCCGGCGGCGCTGTCGGGCCGCACGCACGCGCTCGGTCGCCTCTTCGACATCCTCGGCGGGCTGCTCGGCCAGAAGACGCCGCAGTTCCTGAATGCGGCCGGCTTCTCGTCGTCGCCGCACCTCTTCTACTCGGGACGCGACGGCGAGGGCCGCTGGTTCCAGCTGTTCCAGATCGGCTTCGGCGGCATTCCCGGCCGGCCGCTCGGCGACGGACCCGACGGTCACTCGCTGTGGCCCAACTTCACGAACGTACCCAATGAATTTCTCGAGCGCTATTTCCCGCTGACGATCGAGCGCTACGAGACCGTGCCCGACTCGGGCGGCGCCGGTCTCCATCGCGGCGGCAACGGCATCGACATGGTCTACCGATTCCTCGAGCCGGGGATGATCGCGATCCACGACGACCGCTGGTTCACTTATCCCTGGGGCGTGAATGGGGGGAAACCCGGTGCCCGTGCCCGGAAGGTGCTCGTGAAGGCGGACGGCAGCGAGACCGTGGTTGGCAACAAGCGCGAGGACATTCCGGTCGAGGCCGGCGACCAGTTGCACTTCATCACGTGGGGGGGCGGCGGCTGGGGCGATCCGCTCGATCGCGACCCGGCGCTGATCGCGCACGAGATCGTCCAGGGACTCGTCACGCGCGAAGGCGCGATGCAGTACGGCGTCGTGATTGCGGTCGACGGTTCGGTCGACGCGACGGCGACCGATGCGTTGCGGGCGCGCATCCGCGCCGAGCGACCGCCGCTCGAGACGTTCGATCGTGGCTCGGATCTCGAGACGCTGCGGGAGCGCTGCCTCGTCGATACCGGACTCCCGCCGCCGACGCAGCCGGTGTGGGCGGTGAAGCAGCCCGCAATCGCATGACGTACGAATCGTTGAAGTACGAGGTCGTCGATCCGCGCGTCGCGATCGTCACGTTCGACACGCCGGCGCGATTGAACGCGATCTCGGAGAAGCGGCTCGACGAGATCGAGGCGGTCCTGACCGTCGTCGAGCAGGACGCGGACCTCGGCGCGTTGATCCTGACCGGCGGCGAAGGCAACGCGTATTGCGTCGGCCTCGACCTCGACCTCCTCGATCGCGCGTTCTACGACATCCCGTATTTCGAGCGTGTGATCCGCCGCATCGACGGCATCGTGCTGCGGCTCGAGGCGTTGACGATCCCGACCATCGCCGCGATCAACGGCTATGCGCGTGCCGGTGGCTTCGAGATCTCGATGGGCTGCGACTTCATCCTGATGGCCGACGAAGCGAAGATCGGCGACGTGCACACGGATGCAGGCGTGATCCCGGCGGTGACGTCGATCCGCCTCGCGCGTCGCATCGGCGTGCAGCGCGCGAAGGAGATCATCTGGACCGGCCGCTGGATGACCGGGACCGAAGCGGTCGACTGCGGGCTCGCGCTGAAGTCGGTGCCGCGTGCTGCGCTCCGCAGCGAGGCGATCGCGTTCGCCGCGTCGATGACGTCGAAGCCCGGGCCGTGCATCGCCGCCAACAAGTCGGTGTTCCAGCAGAGCGTCGACCAGACGATCGGCCAGAGCGTCGAGAACGAGATCGCGGTCTTCGCGCGCTTCATGACCGAACAGCCGTTCGGGAAGGAAGGGTATGCGGCCTATCGCGAGGGGCGTGAGCCGTTCTGGAAGACGGGTGGGGCGAAGGCCGGCACTTAGATGTCGTTCCCGCGAACGCGGGAACCCAGCGTCTTTGCCTGCCTCGCTTCTTGGCACCCTACGACACTGGTTCCCGCCTGCGCGGGAACGACGACGACGGAGTC
>CAXTPX010000707.1:0-2388 GCA_964246005.1 uncultured Burkholderiaceae bacterium
GATCACGCGCGCGTCCGGCTTCATCGAGAGGATCGTCTCGATCGAGATGCCGCGGTTGCAGCCGATGTCGAGCACCAGCGGATCGGCCATCGGCAACGCGCGCAGGCCCGCGAACTCGGCGCGAAAGGGCTTCCGCAATGCGCGCAACAACTGCGCCTCGGCGCGAAAGCGGACGTCCTGCACCCACGGCGCGAAGACCAGCAGCGAACGCAGCAGCTTTTTCGGGTCGAGTGAGGCCGTCGATTTGCCGCTCATGCTGGAAGCCTTCGATGCGGCATGTGGTGGGCGCATGTCTGGCGCCCGCGTTCAGATCGTCATTCCAGCGGAGGCGACGCGGAAGCGGGAGCCAGGTGACGTTGATTCGTTTTCTGGGTCGGACCCGACGACTGAACCGCCCCGACAGCATCGGAAGCTCGTCGGTGGGATCGTGTCGTTCCCGGCGATCCGACGACTGCAAATAGTAAGTGGCTTCGGCTTCGGCCGACCTGATCGCTCCTGCCCTTTCCGGGTCCACCGCTGCATGCATGGCCGATTAAAGGATTTTTTAGAGCGAAGTTGGCCACACTGATCACTGGTTCGGGTTCATGTCGTCGACTACTTCGAGGCTCCCATGCGTACAGTTCTTTCTCGTTTCGTGTTCGTCTCGGCAGTGCTTGGCGCAGCGGCGAGTGCCAGCGGCGCGGCCCACGCCGACACGACCATCGTCAACATCAACGGCGCCGGGCAGAACGGCGCAGGGGTCGCCACCAGCTACGCATATCCCCTTTTGCCGGGATCGCTGATCACGATGGTCAATCCGGTCGTCGTCAATCTCGCCGCGGGCGACTACACGATATCGGACGGATGGGGCCAGAGCGGCGCGCTCTACGACGCCTGGAACTACCAGCTGGCCGCGCCCGGCAGCTGGGACAGCCACTTCTACGTGGGGGTCGAGCAAGGGACCACATCGACCTACCAGCTGCTGATCGACGGGTTGTCCAATCGAGACCCGTCGTGTACCTATCACAACTGCTCGTGGGCGACTGAAGCGCTGGCAAGTGCCGCATTCTTGGCCACGCCCTCGTTCGCCCTTCACCTCGCCGCCGACGCGGCCGTCTCCTTCTCCTCGACCGACTTCTATCTCGTGGACAACGCCGGCGGGATTTCGCTCGCAGTCACGCCCCTCGTTAGCACGCAACCCGGTACGGTCCCGGAGCCGAGCGAATACCTGTTGCTTCTCCTGGCGCTCCCGATGATTCTCTGCCTGCGACGCAAGAGCCCGAGTCGGACGCGCGGTCCGTCGCGGAGCTTCAGGATTTCCATGCCCGGGCTGGCGACCCCTCCGTTGCTGGTTGCGTGAGCCTGCATCGTTGGGGCTTCTGAAGGCTGGGAGGGCAAGCAGTCCTACCCGACCATCGCCTCCGGCTTGACCCACGCATCGAACTCGTCGGCGCTCAGGTACCCGCTCGCGATCGCCGCGTCGCGCAGGCTCGTGCCTTCCTTGTGCGCCTTCTTCGCGATGGTCGCCGACTTGTCGTAGCCGATGTGCGGGTTCAGCGCGGTGACCAGCATCAACGAGTTCGAGACCAGCTCGGCGATGCGGGCGTGGTTGGGTTCGATGCCGACCGCGCAGTGGTCGTTGAAGCTCCGCATGCCGTCGCCGAGCAAGCGGATCGTCTGCATCATGTTGTACGCGATCATCGGTCGATACACGTTCAGCTCGAAGTTGCCCGACGCCCCGCCGACGTTGATCGCCGCGTCGTTGCCGAACACCTGCGCGCACGCCATCGTCAGCGCCTCGCACTGCGTCGGGTTGACCTTGCCCGGCATGATCGACGAGCCCGGCTCGTTCTCGGGGATCGACAGCTCGCCCAGGCCCGAACGCGGACCGCTCGCGAGCCAGCGCACGTCGTTGGCGATCTTGAAGAGGCTCGCGGCGAGCGTCTTCAACGCGCCGTGCGCATGGACGATCGCATCGGCCGCGGCCATCGCCTCGAACTTGCTCGGCGCCGTCACCAGCGGCAGCCCGGTCAGGCGCGCGAGCTCGGCCGCGACCTGCTCGGCGTAGCCCTTCGGCGCGTTCAGCCCCGTGCCGACCGCGGTGCCGCCGAGCGCGAGCTCGCACAAGTGCGGCAGCGCCGCCTCGAGGTGACGACGGTTGTGGTCGAGCTGCGCGACGTAGCCGGAGAACTCCTGCCCGAGCGTCAGCGGCGTCGCGTCCTGCAGGTGCGTGCGGCCGATCTTGACGATGCCGGCGAACGCGTCGGCCGTCGCCGCGAGCGTCCCGCGCAGCACGGCCAGCGACGGCAGCAGGCGATGCGTGATCGCGTCGGCGGCGGCCACGTTCATCGCGGTCGGGAACACGTCGTTCGACGACTGGCTGCGATTGACGTCGTCGTTCGGATGCAC
>CAXTPX010000708.1:0-2387 GCA_964246005.1 uncultured Burkholderiaceae bacterium
CGGCGCGCCGCTCGCAGCGCGGCCGACCGACCGCATCCGGCTCGCCACGGCACGACGATCCGCGTCGGGCCTCTACGACAGCGGAGCTTCCTCGCCGAAGCCGCGGCAAACGGCGAAGCAGCGCGATGGCGACTAGGGCGAGGCCTTGGCCCGGCGCTACCTGGAACACGGTGGCCTGACGTTCGTCGCCGCCAACGTCCGTTACCGCGACGGCGAGCTCGACCTCGTGATGCGCGATCCCGGCAGGCGCCCTTCGAGCTCGGCCACGCTGGTGTTCGTCGAGGTGCGACGCCGGGCCAGGGGCAGCCACGGCGGCGCGGCAGCGAGCATCACGCGCGAGAAGCGACGAAGGATCGTCGCCGCGGCGGCGCATTACCTGGTCGGGCTGGGGTTGCGATCGCTTCCCGCCTGTCGCTTCGACGTGCTCACGGTCGACGGCGATCCCGTCAACGGCTTTCGCATCGAGTGGATCCGCGACGCGTTCCGCGACGAAGGAGGGTGATGCTCGCAGGCCGGTGGAGGACGGGCCGCGGCGACCCGCATTGCTATACTTTTTGGATGGACCCAACCCTCAGTCTTATCCAGCGCGTCACCCGGCAATTCGAAGACAGCGCACGAGCGATCCAGCGGTCCGCCGAGCCGTTGCTCGAGCCGATCGCACGCGGCATCGACGTGATGTTCGAGGCGCTTTCCAACGATCAGAAGATCCTCGCGTGCGGCAACGGCGGTTCGGCCGCCGATGCGCAGCACTTCTCGGCGGAGCTGATCGGCCGCTTCGAACGCGAACGCCTGCCGCTCGCCGCCGTCGCATTGTCGACCGACACGTCGCTGATGACGGCGGTCGCCAACGACTATTCGTTCGAGCAGATCTTCGCCAAGCAGGTGGCCGGCCTCGGTCGCTCGGGTGACGTGCTGTTCGCGATCTCGACCTCCGGCAACTCGAAGAACGTCGTGGCCGCGATCGACGCGGCGTTCGCGCGCGACATGCGCGTCGTCGCGCTCACCGGCAAGGGCGGCGGCGCGATCGGTGAACTGCTGCGCGACGACGATGTCCACATCTGCGTTCCGCACGACCGCACCGCACGGATCCAGGAGGTTCACCTGCTGGTGCTGCACTGCCTGTGCGACGGGATCGACTGGCATCTACTGGGGGACGACTGAATGATCGACAACGGATGGATGCGCGCAGGCGTGATGGTGCTGGCCGCGACGGCGATGAGTTCGCAGCTGGCCGGCTGCTTCGTACCGGTGGTTGCGGTCGTGGGTGCCGGCGCCTATTCGGCGACCGACCGGCGCTCGATCGGCGCGCAGACCGACGACAAGGTGATCGCTTCGCGCGTCGAGAGTCGCATCGGCGAGACCGTGTCGGACCGGTCGCACGTCAACGTCAACAGTTTCAATCGCAAGGTCCTGCTCACCGGCGAAGTGCCCGACCAGGCGTCGAAGGATCGCGCCGAACAGGTGGCCAAGTCGGTCGACAACGTCGCGTCCGTGGTGTCGGACCTCGAGGTCGGCGGCATGACGCCGTCGACCGCGCGCAACAACGACGCGTACCTCACCGGCAAGGTCAAGACTGCCCTCGTCAGTCGCAAGGACCTGTTCGCCAACGCGTACAAGGTCGTGACCGAGAAGAGCATCGTGTACCTGATGGGTCGCGTCACGCGCGAGGAGGGCGACCGCGCCGCCGAGGCGGCCGCCGGCGTGTCCGGCGTCCAGAAGGTCGTCAAGGTGTTCGACTATCTGAGCGACGCGGAACTCGCGCAGATCCAGAAGACGGACTCGCAATAGGTTCCGTCGGCTCCGGTGACCAGTAACGACGCCGGGTTCCCGCCCGCGCGGAAAGACGACTTCCCTCTTTCATGTCACCGACGGTGAAGGCCGGGACCCAGGTGTCTTGTTCATCGCATCGGCCCGAACCTGGACCCCGGCCTTCGCCGGGGCGACGGAGCTTGCTGTGTCGCTGAGGTCCGGCGTTGTGCCCGGCTTCAAGCGCGCCGCATCCCGTACCATCCGGCCCATGTCCACTTGTTGCCGATCGGTCGCGAGCACCGCGACGCCTTCGTCGTGTCGAGCATGGATGCGTCGCGTCGGGCGGCTCGCCGCATTCCTCGGCGCCTGGACCGCCTTGTCGAGTGGCGCCGCGGACGCACCCACGTCGCCGCCACCGCTCGACGCCGCGCAACGCCAGCAGGTGCTCGAACGGATCGAAGCGGTCGGGCGGCGCGGCTTCCTGTACGAAGTCTCGAAACCGGCCGAGGGGGCGATCGACGGCAACACGGTCGGCCGCAAGAAGCTGTTCCTGTACGGCACCATCCATCTCGGACGCATCGGCAGCGAACCGTTCAACGCCGCGATCTTGCAGGCGCTGCGACAGTCGACTCGCCTCG
>CAXTPX010000709.1:0-2387 GCA_964246005.1 uncultured Burkholderiaceae bacterium
AAGCTCGCGTCGGATGCAACGCTGCTGATCGTCTTCAATGCATCGCCCGACCTGGTCGACTTCAGGTTGCCCGACATCGAAGGCAGCGACCTTTGGACCTGCCTGATCGATACCAACGTTCCGGTGCGTGACGAACTCGGTGAACTGCGGGCCAACGACATCTATCAGGTCACGGGCCGTTCGGTGCTGCTGTTCGCGCTGCAGACGAGGGGTGCGACGCAACGCGTGCTCGACAAGCTCGAGAAGGAGCTGACCGAGTGATGCCGCGCGTGTGGCGGTCGGATCCCGGTCATCGGCGAAGCGCATGACGGCCGGGTCGTCGATCAGAGGACCGGTGGCGCAAGGGGTCCGTGCCTTCAGACGCGACTGGCGTGCCGGCGAACTGCGGCTCCTGGTGCTGTCACTGGTCGTCGCGGTCGCGGCGATGACGAGCGTCGGCTTCTTCATCGACCGCCTTCGCGCCGGCCTGGAGCGGGATGCCGCCCAGCTGCTCGGGGCCGACCTTGTTCTCATTTCGGACCAGCCGATCGACCCTGCGCATCTCGATCAGGCTCGCAGGCTCGGGCTTTCGAGCGCGGAGACCGTCACGTTTCCCAGCATGGCGCTGTCGGTCGCCGCGCCCGGCGCGACCAGCGAGCCCACGACGCAGTTGACGGCCGTGAAGGCGGTGACCGACGGCTATCCGTTGCGCGGCGCACTGCGCACGGCAGCGGCGGTCGGGACGCCGGATGCTGTGGCGACGCAGCTGCCGGACGCGGGCACCGTGTGGGTCGATGCGGCGCTGCTGCCGGCGCTCGCCGTCCGCGTCGGCGACCCGATCGCGCTCGGCGACAAGCAGTTCCGCATCGCGCGGCTGGTCACGCTCGAACCCGATCGCGGGCTGTCATTCGTCAACCTGTCGCCGCGCGTGCTGATGCGGCTCGACGACCTCGCGGCGACGCACCTCATCCAGGCCGGCAGTCGCGAGACGCATCGGCTCCTGGTCGCGGGGACGCCCGAACGGGTGGCGGCGTTCCGCGCCTACTTGTCCGACAAGCTGCAGCGTGGTCAACGCCTCGAGACGCTCGAAGCCGGGCGGCCGGAGGTTCGCACGACTCTCGATCGAGCCGAACACTTCCTCGCCCTCGTCGCGCTGTTGACGGCGATGCTGGCCGCCCTCGCGGTCGCGCTCGCCGCGAGGCGCTTCACCGAACGGCATCTCGATGCGACAGCGGTGATGCGTTGCATCGGCGTCACGCAGAACGCGCTGCTGATCACCCATCTGACCGAGTTCCTCGTCATCGGCCTGTGCGGCGCGCTCCTCGGTGTCGCCGGCGGCTACGCCACGCACTTCGCGTTCGTGGCACTGCTGTCATCGCTGCTCGAGGCGAACCTGCCGCAGCCGTCGGCATGGCCGGCCCTGCAGGGTCTCCTGATCGGCGTCGTGCTGCTCGCCGGGTTCGCGCTGCCGCCGGTCGTGCAGTTGCGCCACATCGCGCCGATCCGGGTGCTGCGTCGAGACGTCGGTCTCCCGCGTGGCGGTACGCTGATCGGCTACACGATCGGTCTCGCGGCGTTCGGCGCCCTGACCCTGTGGAGCGCGGGCGACGCGAAGGTCGGCGCGATCACGCTCGGCGGCTTCGTCGGGGCGTTCGCGTTGTTCACGCTGATCGCG
This sequence comes from uncultured Burkholderiaceae bacterium, assembly GCA_964246005.1. Lineage (GTDB taxonomy): Bacteria > Pseudomonadota > Gammaproteobacteria > Burkholderiales > Burkholderiaceae_D > CAHJXF01. The sequence goes on from CAXTPX010000709.1 coordinate 1,655, forward strand.
TTCCTCGCGCTGCGGGCCCTGTCGGCGGCACGGCACGGCGCCAAGCTCGATGCGTCGTGGCGATTCGCGATGGCGTCGATGCAGCGCCGACCGGTCAACACGATCGTCCAGACCGTCGCCATCGCGATCGGGCTGATGGCGCTGCTGCTGCTGTCGGTGACCCGGACCGACCTCGTCTCGGCGTGGCGACGCGCGGTTCCGCCGGACGCGCCGAACCGCTTCGTGATCAACGTGCTGCCCGATCAGCGCGCGGAGTTCGGGGCCGCGCTGGACCGCGAAAAGCTCTCGAACTTCGATCTCGCGCCGATGGTCCGTGGCCGGCTCGTCGCGGTGAACGACAAGCCGGTGACGACCCGGAACTTCGAAGGCGACCGGGCTCAACGACTCGTCGACCGGGAATTCAACCTGTCATACACGACCGAGCTGCCTGCGCACAACACCGTCGTCGGCGGCAAGTGGTTCGCCGCCGGCGCCCGCGACGAAGTCTCGATCGAGGAGGGCATCGCGAAGACGCTCGGCGTCAAGCTCGGGGATGTGCTGCGGTTCGATATCGCCGGCCTCTTCGCACAGGGTCGCGTGACGAGCATCCGGAAGCTCGACTGGGACTCGATGCGCGTCAACTTCTTCGTGATCTTCCCGCCGCCCGAACTCGAGACGAAAGCGCAGACCTGGATCTCGTCGTTCCATCTGCGCGATACCGATACGAGCTTCACGGGCCGCCTCGTCCAGCGAT
>CAXTPX010000710.1:0-2375 GCA_964246005.1 uncultured Burkholderiaceae bacterium
CGATCCGCTGACGGGCAGGGTGCGGCAGAAGATCCCGCGCTTCACGATCTACCCGGGCTCGCACTACGTCACGCAGCGCGGCACCGTGGTCAACGCGATCGAGACGATCAAGGCCGAACTGCGCGAGCGGCTCGACTGGTTCTACAAGGAGAACCGCCTCGTCGAGGCGCAGCGGCTCGAGCAGCGGACCCGCTTCGACCTCGAGATGATGACCGAGATCGGCTTCTGCAAAGGCATCGAGAACTACTCGCGGCACTTGTCGGGCTCGCTGCCGGGGCAGCCCCCGTCGACGCTGATCGACTATCTGCCGCACGACGCGCTGATCTTCTTCGACGAGAGCCACGCGCTGATCGGGCAGCTCAACGGCATGTTCCGCGGCGACCGCGCGCGCAAGCAGAACCTGGTCGACTACGGGTTCCGTCTGCCGTCGGCCCTCGACAACCGGCCGCTGAAGTTCGACGAGTTCGAAGGCAAGGTGCGTCAGGGCATCTTCGTTTCGGCGACGCCGGCCGAATACGAGAACACGCACGCGGGACAGGTCGTCGAGCAACTGGTGCGACCGACCGGGCTGATCGATCCGCGCATCGAGGTGCGGCCCGCGAGCACTCAAGTCGACGACGTTCTCTCCGAAATCAACTTGCGGGTCGCGAAAGGCGACCGCGTCCTCGTCACGACGCTGACCAAGCGAATGGCGGAGCAACTCACCGACTACCTCGGGGAGCACGGCGTCAAGGTGCGCTACCTGCACTCCGACATCGAAACGGTCGAGCGCGCCGAGATCATCCGTGACTTGCGGCTCGGCGTTTTCGACGTTCTGGTGGGAATCAATCTGTTGCGCGAAGGTCTCGACATTCCGGAAGTTTCACTGGTGGCGATTCTCGATGCGGACAAGGAAGGCTTCCTCCGGGCGGAGCGGTCGCTGATCCAGACCATCGGACGGGCAGCCCGGAACATCGACGGCACGGCGATCCTGTACGGCGACTCGATCACCGAGTCGATGAGGCGGGCCATCGACGAGACCGATCGACGCCGTACGAAGCAGATCGAGCACAACCGCATCAACGGCATCGAGCCGCGCGGCGTGATCAAGCAGGTGCGCGACATGATCGACGGAGTGTACGACGCGCAGTCGGCGAAGACGGAACTGAAGGCGGCGCAGGAGAGCGCGCGTTACGGCGCGATGGACGAGAAGCATGTCGCGCGCGAAATCAAGCGGCTCGAGAAGGCGATGATCGACCATGCCCGCAACTTGGAATTCGAGGAGGCGGCTCGATCTAGGGACCAGTTGGCGCAGCTCAAGCAGCAGATGTTCGGCGGTGCCGGCGACGCGAACGTGATCCCGTTGTCGAGTGGGCAGGGTGGCAACAGGGCGGCGTGAGCCGCGACAGAATTTTGAAGCGGAGCTCGTGGAGCTTCGTCGAATGGATCGACTCAATTGCAAGGTGTGGACTATGCCGAAGTACGAAGCTTTCAAGATCCTGATCGTCTGCATGGGCAACATCTGCCGATCGCCGACAGCCGAAGCGGTCTTTCGCACGAAGGTGCGAGAGGCCGGCCTCGAGAAGCATGTGACCGTGTCGTCGGCCGGCACGCACGGCTTCCACGTCGGTGAGGCACCCGACACGCGCGCCTCGCGTGCCGCGAAGAAGCGCGGTTACGAGATGGACACGATCGTCGCTCGTCAGGTCACGAAGGAGGACTTCGCGCACTACGACCTGATCCTCGCGATGGACTGGGAGAACCACGCGTTCCTCCAGCAGATCGCGCCGCGTCAGTACCACCACAAGATCAAGTTGCTGATGAGTTTCGCAACCGAGCACGAGTCCGCGGTCGTTCCCGACCCGTACTACGGCGGGGCCGACGGCTTCGAGGTCGTGCTCGACTACGTGGAAGACGCCTGCATCAATCTCGTCGACTTCGTTCGACGCCGCATGGCGCAGAAGGCGGCGGCCTAAGCCGCGCTCCGCTGCCCCGGCGAAGGCCGGGGGCCGGTCGGGCAAGCGCGTACCGATCGATGTTGGTCCTGACCTTTGCCGGATGACCAGCCTTCCCTCGTAGGTGCCCTAATACTTGACTGAATTACTCGGATATGCGACTCTCCGGGACTGCCATTCCGCCGTCGCCCCTCCATGCGCTTGACCACCAAAGGCCGTTTTGCCGTTACCGCGATGATCGATCTCGCGCTGCGCGAGCATGCGGGGCCGGTGTCGCTCGGCGGCATCAGCGGTCGGCAGAGCATCTCCCTGTCGTACCTCGAGCAGCTGTTCGGAAAGCTCCGTCGCAACCGTCTGGTCGCGAGCATTCGTGGTCCAGGCGGCGGCTATCGGCTCGGTCGTGCCGCATCGGCCATCACGATCGCCGAGATCATCGATGCC
>CAXTPX010000711.1:0-2371 GCA_964246005.1 uncultured Burkholderiaceae bacterium
CCCGACGTGCTCGACACGCTGCCGAAGAGCGCGGGGGTGTATCTGTTCCTCGGCGCGCCGATCGACGAGACCGGGGTCGGCGGCCCCGCCCCTTCGAACGACAGGGTCCTCGCACGGGTCCCGCCCGATGTGACCGATGTCGGCGCCGTCAGGGGTGATCACGACGGCTCGGGGCTTGGCGTTGTCCCGCACGTCGCAGAACCTCGCCCGCTCTACATCGGCAAGGCGAAGAACCTGCGGCAACGCGTGATGGCGCACTTCACCGGCGACCATTTGTCGGCGCGCGAGATGGAGATCTCGCAGCAGATGACACGCGTCGATTGGATCGAGACCGGCGGCGGCACGCAACACGACCTCGGCGCCTTGCTGCTCGAAGCCACGCTGGTCAAGCAACGGCTGCCTGCGTACAACCGCCAGCTTCGCAAGAGCGACGACGTGTGTGCATGGCGACTCATCGTGGCCCGGGGTCACGTCCGTGCACGACGATCGCGCTGGACGCTCGCGATCGCGCGGCCCGACGACCTGTTCTTCGCACAGGACCGTGACCTGTACGGTCCGTTCGCCACGCCTCGTCAGGCCGGTGTCGCACTGCGGGCGATCGCCGACGCGCACGGCCTGTGTCCCGCGCTGCTGAAGCTCGAGAAGGCGCACGCGGGCAAGCCGTGTTTCGCGCATCAGGTGAAGCGCTGCCGCGGTGCGTGCGTCGGGGTCGAGACCGTCGACGAGCACACCCGACGACTCGAAGAAGCGCTGGCGTCGATGGCGATCGTGCCCTGGCCGTTCGCCGGACCGATCGCCTTTCGCGAAGGAACCACCTGGCACGCGCTCGACGGCTGGGCCTATCTCGGCATGGCTGCGGACCTCGACGCAGCCAGACGCCTCGCGATCACGACGCGACCGTTCGATCACGACATCTATCGGCTTCTGGTCCGCCGCATCGATGCGATGGAGGTCGAGAGACTGTGAGCACGATCGAACCTCCACGACGGTGCCTCGACGACCACGCCGGGCTGCTACCCGAACGGATCGTCCAGTTCGCGTTGCGATCGATCACCTGACCATGCTGGAAGTCTTCGAGGATGAGCCGGGTGCAACCGCCTTTCAGGGCGCTTGCCGCAATCGTCGCGTCGTACCAGGACAGACGATATCGATCGGCCAGTCCACCAGATGACCGCCCTGCCTCGCACCCTTCCCCGTTACGCGGAGTTGCGCGCCCTCTCGAACTTCAGCTTCCTGAAGGGTGCGTCGCACCCCGAGGAACTCGTGGTCCGGGCGATCGAGCTCGGCTATGCAGCGCTCGCGATCACCGACGAATGCTCGCTCGCCGGCGTCGTCCGTGCGCATACCGAGGCCAAGGACAGCGGCCTGAAGCTGATCATCGGCAGCAGCTTCGTGTTGGCGGACGGACTCGAACTGGTGCTGCTCGCGTCCAATCTGAACGGGTACGGCAACCTGTCCGAACTGATCACGCTCGGCCGCATGCGTTGCGAGAAGGGTGTGTATCGGCTGACGCGTGCGGACTTGGACGGCAGCCCGCAATCGGCCGACGCGATCCCCGAAGCCGCGGGCGCCATCGATCATCTGGCTGGCGTACCCGACTGCATCGCATTGTGGATTCCGTCCCGCACGGCGAGCGACGCAGCGCTCGAAGCCGACGCGCGATGGTTCAAGTCGACGTTCGGGCCGCGCACGCCCCCCGTTCCCGAGCCCGCGTCGTTCGTGCCGCAGCGGGTGTGGATCGCGCTCGAGCGCACGCATCACATGGACGACAAGCGGGTGCTCCAGCGCTCGATTGCACTCGGCGAGCGTACGGGACTGCCCTGCGCGGCGACCGGCAACGTCCACATGCACGTCCGATCGCGCAAGCCGTTGCAGGACACGCTGACCGCGATCCGCCTCGGTCAGTCGGTAGGCGAATGCGGCGAGGCGCTGGCTCCCAACGCCGAGCGACACCTGCGCTCGCGCCAGCGGCTCTCCGGTCTGTTCGCGGCGCCGCTGCTCGAGGCGACCGTCACGATCGCCGATCGATGCAACTTCTCGCTGAAGGAGCTCAGCTACCGGTATCCGAAGGAGATCGTGCCCGATGGGGAGACGCAGACCAGCTACCTGCGCCGGTTGACCGACCAGGGGCTCGCAAAACGCTTTCCACCGAACGTGATCGCCGGTCTGCCAGAAGGGCGGATGGTGAAGGTTCACAAGCAGGTCGAGCACGAACTCGCGCTGATCGCGGACCTGCAATACGAGGCTTTCTTCCTGACGGTTCACGACATCGTCCGCTACGCGCGCAGCGTCGGCATCCTGTGCCAGGGCCGCGGGTCGGCGGCCAATTCGGCCGTGTGTTACTGCCTGGGCATCACCGAGGTCAACCCAG
>CAXTPX010000712.1:0-2363 GCA_964246005.1 uncultured Burkholderiaceae bacterium
CACCAGCAGGTCGAGACCGCCGTGGGTCGCTGCCAAGAGGCGTGCTTCGCCGCCGAACCAGCGAGGCCAGTGCACGACGACCTCGACGTCGTGCAGCGCGTCGATCACCGCGGGATACCCCGGCAGCAGCGTGCGCATCGCGATGCCGAGCGGCGCCAGCGCGGCAGGCAGGGCACCCACGACGTCGGCCAGCCCGCCCGTCTTGACCAGCGGATACAGCTCGGAAGCGACCGAGAGAACGGCGAGCGGTGCTTCCGACACCATTCCCTTCAACCCGCCAACCGGTCCAGCATCGACTGCGTGATCAGGCACACGCCCTTGTCGGTGCGACGAAAGCGGCTCGCGTCGTGCTCGGGATCCTCACCCACGACGAGACCGTCCGGGATCACCACGCTGCGATCGATCACGACCTTCTTCAGACGGACATGACGCCCGATCCGGACGTACGGCAGGATCACCGCCTCGTCGATGCGCGAATAGGAATTGGTGCGCACGCCGGTGAACAGCAGCGAACTCCGCAGCTCGGTGCCGGACACGATGCAGCCGCCCGACACCAGCGACGAGATCGCGCTGCCGCGGCGGGACGGCTCGTCGTGCACGAACTTGGCCGGCGCCGTCAGTTCGCTGTACGTCCAGATCGGCCACTCGGTGTCGTACAGGTCGAGCGCCGGCGTGATCGCGGTGAGGTCGATGTTCGACTCCCAGTACGCGTCGACCGTCCCGACGTCGCGCCAGTACGCCTCCGCTTCATGGGCCGAGCGCACGCACGACGCACCGAAGCGATGGGCCACTGCCTTGCCTTCGCGCACGAGTCGCGGAATCAGGTCCTTGCCGAAGTCGTGGCTCGATTCGGGATCGGCGGCGTCGCGTCGCAGCAGGTCGAACAGGAAGCGGGTGTCGAACACGTAGATGCCCATCGACGCGAGCGCCATGTGCGGCTTGTCCGGGATGCCGGGGGGATCGGCCGGCTTCTCGTAGAACTCGATCACGACGTCCTGGTCGTCCACGTGCATGACGCCGAAGCCGGTGGCTTCCATGCGCGGCACCTCGAGACAGCCGAGCGTCACGTCGGCCCCGGTCTCGCAATGCTGTTGCAGCATCAACTCGTAATCCATCTTGTAGATGTGATCGCCCGCGAGCACCACGATGTACTCGGGCGCGTAGCTCTGCACGATGTCGATGTTCTGGTACACCGCATCGGCCGTGCCGCGGTACCACGAGTCTTCGGACACACGCTGGCTCGCCGGCAGGATGTCGAAGCTCTCGTTGCGTTCGGCGCGCAGGAATCCCCAGCCGCGCGCTAGGTGGCGGATCAGGCTGTGGGCCTTGTACTGCGTCGCCACGCCGATGCGCCGGATGCCGGAGTTGAGCGCATTGCTGAGCGCGAAGTCGATGATGCGGGTCTTGCCGCCGAAGAACACGGCGGGCTTCGCCCGGACGTCGGTGAGTTCCATCAGTCGGCTGCCCCGGCCACCGGCCAGGACGAATGCCATCGTGTCGCGTGCGAGCCGCGAGCTTGGGTGTGAGGGGGACACGTTGTTCCTCTGAAAGACCGGCGCAGCGCGTCGTGCGCCGAACGCGAGACTAGCCTGTTCCGCCGCCCGTCACGGCACGAAGGTATCGCCGAGGACGACGCCCTCGCGGCGGGGATCGGTACCGCCTTGCAGCACGGTCGCGTCGTTGCGCCGCGTCCGCACGATGCTGTTGACGCCGCTCGACTGCGCCGCCGTCGAGATCGTGTGACCGAGCGCGCGCAGACCGGTGATCAACGGGTCGTTGTTGCCGTTGTTCGTGATGTCGATGTTCGGATGCTCGCCACCGATGAGCGTGACCGGTGAATTGACGGCGCCGAAATCGACGAGGTTCGAGGACTGCTGCGCATCGAGACCCCAGTCGAGGGTGCCGACGAGCGTCTTCAGCACGTACTGCGGGATGATGCCGCCGCCCGGCGAGCCGGTCGCCATGAAGAATTCGCCGATCGAGCCGTCTGCTGCCATCCTGAAGACCAGGGTCGGCGCCATCGAGCTGCGCGGACGCTTGCCCGCCTGCAGCCGGTTGGCGATCGGGACGCCGCTCGCGTCGGTCGGCGATGCCGAGAAGTCGGTCAGCTGGTTGTTGAGCAGGAATCCGTGCGTCATGTGAAACGAACCCATGCTCGATTCGACCGTCGTCGTCGCGGTCCGGACGTTGCCCTCGCCGTCGACGATCGTGAATTGATTGGTCCCGTGTTCGACCGTCGTCGCGTCGACGGCGAGCGGAACCGACGCGAGATTGCCCGGCCGTGCGGTGCCCATGCTCGTCGTGAGGCTGATCAGCGCCGCACGAGCCTGCAGGTAAGGCTTGTCGAGCAACGTGTTCGCACT
>CAXTPX010000713.1:0-2362 GCA_964246005.1 uncultured Burkholderiaceae bacterium
GCGAACTGCGGATGCTGGACGACCGCGTTGCCGAGCAGGATCGCCTTCGCTTCGCCGGAACGGAAGCTCTGCGCGATGCCCTTGGCCGAATCGGACGCATCCTCGTCCCGCATCGCCGTCTCGATCGAGCCGAGCGCATCGAGCCACTGCGACGGCGGCATGATCAGCTTGTTCGCGACCGGCATCAGCAGCGCGTCGTCGACCGCGTGCAGTACCGACAGCAGCGCGCCGCGCTTGATCGACTGACGCAGGCGCTGCGCGAGCAGCGGCTGGTCCTTGCGCAGGAACGAGCCGATCACCAGGACGCGGTCGAGCTTCGAGAACGCCTCGATCGACATGCCGAGCGTCGGCGCGACGTCGGGCATCGCGCCGAACGCCGACTGGCGCAACCGCGTGTCGACGTTGTCGGAGCCGAGGCCCCGCATCAACTTCTGCAGCAGGTGCAGTTCTTCCAGCGTCGAATGCGGTGTGGCCAGTGCACCGATCTGCTCGCCACCCCCGTGGGCGGCGATGCTCTTCAGACCCGACGCGACGAACTCGAGCGCCTCGGGCCAGTCGACCTCGCGCCACTTCGCCGTCGCGCTCGTTCCCGCAGTTGTCATGTCCCGCAACATCGGCTTCGTCAAGCGGTCGTCGACGTTCAGGGCTTCGTACGAGAAGCGATCCTTGTCGGACAGCCAGCACTCGTTGATCGCCTCGTTCTCGAGCGGCACGACGCGCAGCACCGCCCCCTTGACGACCTGCACGATCAGGTTCGACCCGAGGCCGTCGTGCGGGCTGACGGCCTTGCGTCGCGACATCTCCCACGTCCGTGCCTTGTTCAGGAACGGCTTCGACAGCAGCGCCCCGACCGGGCAGACGTCGATCATGTTGCCGGAGAGTTCCGAATCGACGGTCTTGCCGACGAACGTCGTGATCTCGGACAGCTCGCCGCGGTTGACCATGCCGAGTTCCATGATGCCGGCGATCTCCTGGCCGAAGCGGACGCAGCGGGTGCACTGGATGCAGCGCGTCATGCCCTCGGTCGAGATCAGCGGACCGATGTCCTTCTTCATGATGACGCGCTTCTCTTCCTTGTAGCGCGAGTTCGAGCCGCCGTAGCCGACCGCGATGTCCTGCAGCTGGCACTCGCCGCCCTGGTCGCAGATCGGGCAGTCGAGCGGGTGGTTGATCAGCAGGAACTCCATCACGCCCTTCTGCGCCTGCACGGCCTTCGGCGACGCGGTGCGCACGATCATCCCGGCCGTGACCGGCGTGGCGCACGCCGGCATCGGCTTCGGCGCCTTCTCGACATCGACCAGGCACATGCGGCAGTTGGCCGCGATCGTCAGTTTCTTGTGGTAGCAGAAGTGCGGGACGTAGATGCCGAGCTTGTTCGCGGCATCCATCACCATGCTGCCTTCGGTGACCTCGACGGGCTTGCCGTCGATCTCGATCTGGACCATGGGGAGCTTGCCTAGGAGTCGATGACCGCCGGACGGCGATCGACTGCCGCGGCGTGGATGTGTTCGTTGCCCTGCGCGCGTTCGAGCGGCGTCGCGTGAGCGGCATGCGCATGCGCGCCGGGTCCGACGAGGCAGCACTTGTGCGTGATGTGGTGCTCGAACTCGTCGCGATAATTCTTCACGAACGCACGGACCGGCATCGCGGCCGCGTCACCGAGTGCGCAGATCGTGCGGCCCTGGATGTTGTCGGCCACCGACAGCAGCAGGTCGAGATCTTCCATTCGGCCTTCGCCGTGCTCGATGCGATGGACCACGCGGTACATCCAGCCGGTGCCTTCGCGGCACGGCGTGCATTGCCCGCACGATTCCTCGAAATAGAAGTACGCGAGGCGCAGCAGCGACGCGACCGCGCAGCGCGTCTCGTCCATCACGATCACCGCGCCCGAGCCCAGCATCGAGCCGGCCTTCGCGATGCCGTCGTAGTCCATGTCGGTCGTCATCATCAGGTCGCCCTTGACGACCGGCGCCGACGAGCCGCCGGGGATGACCATCTTCAGCTTCTTGCCGCCGCGCATGCCGCCGGCGAGCTCGAGCAGCTTCGCGAACGGCGTGCCGAGCGGGATCTCGTAGTTGCCCGGCATCTCGACGTCGCCCGACACCGAGAACAGCTTGGTCCCGCCGTTGTTGGGACGCCCCGTCTGCAGGAACGCGTCGGCGCCGTTGCGGATGATCCACGGCACGGCCGCGAACGTCTCGGTGTTGTTGATCGTGGTCGGCTTGCCGTACAGCCCGAAGCTGGCCGGGAACGGCGGCTTGAAGCGCGGCTGGCCCTTCTTGCCTTCGAGCGATTCGAGGAGCGCGGGCTCTTCGCCGCAGATATAGGCGCCGTAGCCGTGGAAGCCGTGGAGCTGGAACGA
>CAXTPX010000714.1:0-2356 GCA_964246005.1 uncultured Burkholderiaceae bacterium
GAAGCGATCAGCGATCGGCCGAAGCCCGTCATGCCGGCGACCGGCGACTGCGCGACCGAACGCGCCGTGGGTCGTCCGGACGGCGCGACCCGAAGCGCCGCGGGCCGCCGCCATCGGCCCGTGAGCGCGGCGGTTAATCTCATGACCGTGATCGACGGCTCCGCATGACCTCCAAGATCCTCTCCCGCCGCGACATCGCGTTCCTGTTGTACGAGTGGCTCGACGTCGAGTCGCTGACGCGGCGTCCTCGCTTCGAGGATCACTCGCGCGAGACCTTCGACGCGGCGATGCTGACGTGCGAGCGCATCGCGACCGAACTGTTCGAGCCGCACAACAAGAAGAGCGATGCCTGCGAGCCGCACTTCGACGGCGAGCGCGTCACGATGATCCCCGAGATCGGTCGCGCGCTCGCCGCGTTCTGCGACGCGGGCCTGATGGCCGCGGGACGCGACTACGACCTCGGCGGCGCGCAGCTGCCGGCGGTCGTCGAGAAGGCCGGCTTCGCGTGGTTCAAGGCAGCCAACGTCGGCACGTCGTCGTATCCGTTCCTCACGATCGGCAACTCCAACCTGTTGCTGGCCCACGGATCGGACGAGCAGATCGAACGCTTCGTGAAGCCGATGCTGACGGGCCGCTTCTTCGGCACGATGTGCCTGTCGGAGACGCAGGCCGGGTCGTCGTTGTCGGACGTGAAGACCCGCGCCGTGCCGCAGCCCGACGAGACGTATCGTCTCTTCGGCAACAAGATGTGGATCTCGGCCGGCGAGCACGAGCTGTCCGAGAACATCGTGCACCTGGTGCTCGCGAAGATTCCCGAAGCCGACGGCTCGTTGCCGGTCGGCGTGAAGGGAATCTCGCTCTTCATCGTGCCGAAGTTCCTCGTCGACGACGACGGTCCGGGTGGCGTGAAACTCGGCGAGCGCAACGACGTCGTGCTGGCCGGCCTCAATCACAAGATGGGCTACCGCGGCACGACGAACTGCCTGTTGAACTTCGGCGAGGGCAAGTACCTGCCGGCCGGGGCGGCCGGCGCCGTCGGATATCTGGTCGGCGAGCCGGGCCGCGGGCTCGCGCAGATGTTCCACATGATGAACGAAGCGCGCATCGGCGTCGGCCTCGGCGCCGCCGCGCTCGGCTACACCGGCTACCTGCATTCGCTCGACTACGCGCGCAATCGCCCGCAGGGTCGTCCGCCCGCCGGCAAGGATCCGTCGCAGTCGCAGGTGCCGATCGTCGCGCACGCGGACGTCAAGCGGATGCTGCTCGCGCAGAAGTCGTACGTCGAAGGTGGCCTCGCGCTGAATCTCTTCTGCGCGAAGCTGGTCGACGACGAACACACATCGGATGACGAGACCGAGCGTCGGGAGGCGAAGCTGCTGCTCGACATCCTCACGCCGATCGCGAAGAGCTGGCCTTCGCAGTGGTGCCTCGAAGCCAACAACCTCGCGATCCAGGTCCACGGCGGTTACGGCTACACGCGCGACTACAACGTCGAGCAGTTCTATCGCGACAACCGGCTGAACCCGATCCACGAAGGCACGCATGGCATCCAGGGCCTCGACCTGCTCGGTCGCAAGGTCGTGATGCAGGGCGGCGCCGCGCTGCAGGCGCTCGGCAAGCGCGTCACCGCGACGATCGAGCGCGCGCGGCAGTCGACCGATGCGGATGCACAGAAGTTCGCATCGGCCCTCGAGGACCGCTGGCGGCGGCTCGAGGAGACGACCGCGGCGCTGCACGGCGCGGGCGACTCGAACCGCACGCTGGCCAACGCGAGCGTCTATCTCGAGGCGTTCGGTCACATCGTCGTCGCGTGGGTTTGGCTCGAGCAGGCGCTGATCGCTGCCTGGAAGCTGCAGGGCGGTGCCATCGGCGAGTCACCGGACGATGCGTTCTATCAGGGCAAGCTCGCGGCCTGCCGCTACTTCTATGCGTTCGAGCTGCCGAAGGTCGGGCCGATGCTCGACCTCCTCGCATCGCTCGACGACACGACATTGACGATGCACGAGGCGTGGTTCTGACGACGCGCTCAACGACCAACAAGGAGACACGATGTCCGTCAAGCAACTGTTCGATCTCAGCGGCCGTACCGCACTGATCACCGGTGGGTCACGCGGCCTCGGCCTGCAGATCGCCGAGGCGCTGGGGGAGCAGGGCGCGAAGCTCGTGCTGTCGTCGCGGAAGCAGACCGACCTCGACGAGGCGGTCGAGCACCTGAAGAAGATGGGCATCGAAGCGCATGCCGTCGCGGCCGATCTCGGCACGACCGACGGTGCAGAGCCGCTGGTGACCGCGGCGATGAAATACCTCGGCCAGATCGACATCCTCGTCAACAACGCGGGCGCGAGCTGGGGCGCAC
>CAXTPX010000715.1:0-2355 GCA_964246005.1 uncultured Burkholderiaceae bacterium
GCGTTGCCGATGAACGATCCGCTGGTCCTCGACATCGGCTGCAATCGCGGCATCTCGATCGAGACGATCCTCTCGATGAAGCCGGACGCGCGCGTGATCGGATTCGAGGCGAACCCCGACGTGGCCGCGGCGACCGCGCTCCTCTTCGCGAAGCGGCCGCAGGTCGAGATCCGACCGGTCGGTCTCGGCGATGCGGCGGCCGAACACACGCTGCACGTGCCGGTCTATCGTGGCTATCGCTTCGACGGGCTCGGATCGTTCGACCCGTGGCTCGCGAGCGCGCTGTTCGATGGTCGGTTGCTGTACTGGTTCGATCCGAAGCGCCTCTTCGTCGAGGAGAAGCGCGTGACGGTGCGGCCACTCGACGACTACGACCTCGATCCGGTCGTGATGAAGCTGTACGTGCAGGGCCACGAGACCGCGGTCTTCGACGGCGCGCATCGAACCATCGCACGGAGCGAGCCGATCATCCTCGCGAAGTCCCACGAAGGCGGGATCGACACGTCGCTGCGGCAGCGTGGCTACTCGCGCTACCAGTGGTCGGGTGACCACTTCGAGCGCGAGGCCGACTCCGGCTATGTGGTCTGGTACATGACGCCGGACCGCGCGCGGCAGATGGGCCTGTGATGGTCAGGACTTCGGCGCGAAGATCGTCGACAGCCGATCGGGCGTGCCGTCGATACGCGCGAGATGCGGATAGCGCAAGCCGTCGCGATAGTCGATCTTCACCATGCGGTAGTAGTCGCCGCTCTTGACGATCATCTCGATCGGTTGCTTGCCGTCCTTGTTCGCGACGATGCCTTCGCGCAGCAACTCGGGCGTGTAGCCGCGCCCATTGACCGCGACGATCGTCATGCGACCGGTGAGGCCCGCGTTGAACGCCGGGCTGTTCCAGCGCAGGTTCGTGATGCGGGCGCCGCCGTTCCGGCCGCCGTCGGTCGTGACGTCGAAGCCGAGCGAATAGCCGAAGCCGGCGACGCGGCGCGCGGACGACGCCGACTTGAGGTACTCGTTCTCCTTGTCGTCGAAGACCAGCTTCCAGCCCGAACGCGTGAGGCCGTCGAGCGGCGCACCCGGCCCGTAGCCGTCGAGCCTCGCGCGCAACAACGCGCGCCAGTCGTACGGCTGCACGCGGTTCAACGTCGCGACGATGTCGTCGAACGTGTACGTGAGCACCTTCACGCGTCCGTTCTCGACGCCGAAGAACGCTCGCGCGAAGTCGTCGAGCGAGCGCGTGTCGGCGGACAGCTCGCGGATCTTCGTGTCGATGTCGAGCCAGACGAGATCCATCTCGTCGTAGTAGTCGGCGCCGCGCAGCCAGTCGGTCCATTCGGTATCCGCCCGGCCGCCGACGATCGGCTGGTTGGTCGTGTCCTGCAGGCTTCGCCACACGCGACCGGCCCGGCCGTCGTACTGCGCGGCGACCGAGGCCTGCACCTCGCGCGCCGTTTCGGCGTCCATCAGCCCCGATCGCGCAGCCAGCACGTTGCCCCAGTACTGCGTCTGCCCTTCGTAGACCCACAACAGCGAGTCCTGCATCGGGATGTTGTAGTTCGCGGTCGTCAGGTCGGCCGGCCGGCGGAACTTGCCGTCCCACGAATGCGAGTATTCGTGCGGCAGCAAGCCGCGCGACGCGACCGAAGCCTTCCAGTCGGTGAAGTAGTTCGGCCGCACGCCGTTCTCGCTCGACTGATGATGTTCGAGCCCGATGCCGGAGAACTGGTCCGACAGCGCGAACAGGAAGTCGTAGTGCGCGTAGTGACGCGACCCGAACAATCGATCGGCCTGCTGCACGAGACGCCGATGCGCCTCGATCTGGTCGGCCTTCGCGTCGAGGCTGACGTCGCGATCGGCGACCACGTTGAGACGGATCGGCGCCCGACCGGCCGCTACCGCACCGGGGTCGAGATCGAAGGTCTTCAAGTAGCGGCCCGCGAACAACGGCGAATCGACCAGCGTTTCGAGGTTGACCGATTTGAACGAAATCGGTCCGTCCGTGGATCGATCGGCCGACTCGGTCTCGAGCGCGGAGGCGAACGACCAGCCGGCCGGCAGCTTCAGCGTCGGCTTGAACGTGATGCGGCTCGAGTCGTGGCCGGCCGGGTAGAGCAGCACCTGGTTCCATTGCACGCCGACGATCGCGGGCGTCATCACCTCGCGTCCTTGCGCCTGGTCGAGCGGCGACAGGTAGTCGAACGCGCAGGTCATCTGCGCGACGTTGCTACCGATGTCGAAGTGGAACGCCCAGACGTTGAGAGGATCGCGCGTCCAGGCAATGCGCTTCGCGTCTGCCGAGCCGCCGACGTTGCATTCGAGCCCCGCGAACTGGTTGAGGCGGGCCGATGGCGAATGGGT
>CAXTPX010000716.1:0-2355 GCA_964246005.1 uncultured Burkholderiaceae bacterium
GTTGACGATGCCGGCCGGGATGGCCTCGGCGAAGCGCAGCGCGCGCGCCATGTCCGCATGGACCCAGGGCGAACCGCCCGAGCCGTGCGAGATCACGACGAGGCGGCCGTTGCCGCGGACCGGCGCGCCGTCCTCTGCCATCGACAGCGTGAAACGGCCGTGCACGATCGGCTTCGCCTCGGCATCGGTCGGATAGAACACCGTCACCAGACCTTGTGATGC
This sequence comes from uncultured Burkholderiaceae bacterium, assembly GCA_964246005.1. Taxonomy (GTDB): domain Bacteria; phylum Pseudomonadota; class Gammaproteobacteria; order Burkholderiales; family Burkholderiaceae_D; genus CAHJXF01. Next base: position 223 of record CAXTPX010000716.1, read on the forward strand.
CGATGGCGCGATCTCGGCGATCCCCATTGCGGCGAAACTCGCCCGACAGACGAACATCGTCATCAGACTCGCCAGCATGCAGGCGCCGCGCTTGATTGCTTGTAATGCTGGATGCATCGTCTTCTCCTCGTTGAAGGCCCATGCCTTCTTCGAGCAGACGATGCGGATTCGCGAGCGAGGCGTCTTGCCGAAACCCGTCGTTACGAGATGCAGCTGACCGACTTCAACAATCGGCGAGCTTCTGTCGCCGGAACTCGCTCGGCGTGAGGCCGGTGCTCTCCCTGAACGCCCGGTTGAAGGGGCCGATCGACTGGAAGCCGGCGTCGAGTGCGATCGTCAGGATCGGCGACGATCGCCTGCGCGGGTCGGATAGCGCAGCGGATGCTTCGTCGAGCCGATACGAGTTGACGAAGACGTTGAAGTTGCGCTGACCGAGACGCCGGTTGATCACCCGGCGCAGGCGGTATTCGGGGACCGACAGCCGATCGGCCAGGCCGCGAACCGTCAGACCTTCGATGCGATACGCGTGTTCGTCGCGCATCGCCCGCTGCAGCGCGTCGGCGAGGCGCTCGTCCTCGGGGTCCGGTGTTGCCTCCAGCGCGAGCGCTGTCGTCTCGGATGCCACGCTTGCCGTCGATGCCGGAGCCATGGCCGCAGCGGACTCGCGGCCCTGTGGCCACAGCTCCGACGCTTGGACCCGCAGCACGCCGAACGCAGCGCCGGCGACGATCACGAAGAGGGCGGCGACATCCAGCGTCGCGACCGACGCGGCCAGGCGACCGCCCGGCGATGCGAGACGAGCGCCGAGCATCACGACGGTGTACGCGACGCCGGTGACGACGATGAAGAGGCGCAGGCCCCGCCGCTTCTCGACGAGGTCGAGGCGCCACGTCGACACGGCTGCCACCGTCGCGAGGACCGCGAACAGCAACGGCGCGCCGCGCTGCGCGCTGATCGCGAGACGCCCCGCTACCGTGGACACGTCCCAGCCGGTCAGGCAGTTGTACGCGCTGACCGCGACGACCGCGAGCCACGATCCGACATGCCACCAGCGCAGCGTGAACGTATCGTCGAACAGCACGCAGACGAAGATCCAGAACAGCACCGCGTTGCCGACCGAGATCGCGATGAACGGCGACTGCCAGACGCGCGGCACGGAGGCTTCGACCGCGGGCAGCGAACTGGCGACCTGCACGATCAGTCCGAGCGAGAACGCCACGACGACGAGGGTCTGACGTTGCAACGGACGATCCTTCAGCAGCAGGGCCGCCATCAGCGCGAGCAACCCGATCAGCATGCCGCGCAGCGCGGCGTCGAAGAGGACCATCGCTTCAGCGGCCGACGATCGTCGCTCAGCTCGGACGCAGCAGCACGATCAACGCGCCGCCGCCGCCGTCATGCTCGCGCGCCTGGCAGAACGCCATCACTTCGTCCTTCTGGAGCAGCCAGTTCTTGACCTTGCCCTTCAGGACGGGCTGCTTGCCGATCGAACCATGGCCCTTGCCATGGACGATGCGGACGCAACGCAGGCGATGCCTGACCGACTCGCGAAGGAATTCGCCGACGATCTCGCGGGCGCCGTCGACGCGAAAGCCGTGCAGATCGACTTCGGCCTGGATGACCCAGTGGCCGCGACGCAGCTTCTGGACGATGGCGGGACTGACTCCTTCGCGTCGCCACGACAGTTGCTCGTCGGTCTCGAGCAACGTGTCGGGATCGAACGAGTCCGAAACGGACTCCGCCAGTGCGGCCGCCTCGTCACGTCGATACTGGTGGGCGATCGGTTCCGGAGGAGGGCGCTGCAGCGACGCGCGGGCAGGCGCCTTCAGCGGCTCGACGCGCCCGATCGCCTCGCGGAACAGGTTGGCTTCGCGTTCGGCGGCGGCCGCAGCTTGCTGCGCCACACGCGCCAGTCGCGCGGTCTCGACGGCTTCGCGCTCGAGCGCGTCGCGCAACGCGGCAAGGTCGGCGAGCGTCAGGCTGCGGGTCGGCATGACGGGGGTTCCGCAAGGGCGCCCACCCGATCGCGCTCAGAGAATGGCGACCGACTCGTCTTCGGGCACCGGCACGTCGAGGTTCTCGAGGAAACGCTGTGCGTCGAGCGCCGCCATGCAACCGGTGCCGGCGGAAGTG
>CAXTPX010000717.1:0-2354 GCA_964246005.1 uncultured Burkholderiaceae bacterium
CCTCGCAAGATCGGCCACCACGACCCTGCCGCCGCAGGCCCGCAACCACGCGATCCCCGTCGCCAAGCTGATCGACGTCTCGAAGTGCATCGGCTGCAAGGCCTGCCAGACGGCGTGCAGCGAATGGAACGACCTCGACTACACGGTCGGCACCAACACCGGCGTCTACGACAACCCGCACGACCTCGAGCCGAACGCATGGACCGTCATGCGCTACTTCGAGACGGAGACGACGGAAGGCAACCTCGACTGGACCATCCGCAAGGATGGTTGCATGCACTGCGAGGAGCCGGGCTGCCTGAAGGCGTGCCCGTCGCCGGGCGCGATCATCAAGTACGCGAACGGCATCGTCGACTTCAACTCCGACAACTGCATCGGCTGCGGCTACTGCATCACGGGCTGCCCGTTCAACGTGCCGCGGCTGTCGAAGATCGACCATCGCGTCTACAAGTGCACGCTCTGTTCCGATCGCGTCTCGGTCGGTCTCGAGCCTGCCTGCGTCAAGACCTGCCCGACCGGCGCGATCATGTTCGGCACGAAGGAAGCGATGGTCGACCAGGCGGACGAGCGCATGGCCGACCTCCACGAGCGCGGCTATCCGAACGCAGGCTTGTACAACCCGGCAGGCGTCGGCGGCACGCACGTGATGTACGTGCTGAAGGATGCGAAGAATCCGCAGAACGTCCATCTGCCGATCGACCCGACGATCTCGCCGATGGTGTCGTTGTGGAAGGGCCTGACGAAGCCGCTCGCGACGTTCGCGCTCGGCGCCGTCGCGCTCGGCGGCTTCCTGCACTACATCACGGTCGGTCCGAAGGACGAGCCGGTCGACGACGACGACATGGACCCGCAGGAAGACGATCATCCGGTCGAGCACACGGACATCCGCCAGGCACGCCGGGTCCAGGACGAAGGGAGGCCGTCATGAGCAGCGTACCGTTGCCCACGATTCCCCAGGCCACCAAGCCCGGCATCCTGCGCTACAAGGCCAGCCAGCGCGCCAACCACTGGATCACCGCGATCACGTTCGTGCTGCTCGCGTTGAGCGGCCTCGCGTTCTTCCACCCGGCGTTCTTCCCGTTGACACATCTCTTCGGCAGCCCGCAGTGGGCGCGCATCCTGCATCCGTGGATCGGGGTCGTGATGTTCGCGAGCTTTCTGATCCTCGCGATCACGATGTGGCGCCGCAACCTGTGGGAGAAGAACGACACGCAGTGGCTGCGGCAGATCAACGACGTGGTGATGAACCGCGACGAGAAGATGCCGGCGATCGGCAAGTACAACCCCGGCCAGAAGCTGCTGTTCTTCGTGATGGTCGGCACGATGGTCGTGCTGCTGTTGACCGGCATCGTGATCTGGCGCTCGGTGTTCGGCGTGCTGATCCCGTGGCCGATCTCGCTTTATCGCTTCTCGGTCCTCCTGCACGCGTTCTGCGCGTTCGTGCTGATCGCCGGGATCATCGTGCACATCTACTCCGCGATCTGGGTCAAGGGGTCGATCAAGGCGATGACGCGCGGCTCCGTCAGCCCTGCCTGGGCGCGGCATCACCACCCGGGCTGGTACGAGGAGACGACGGGCAAGTCGGCGACGCACGATCATCGCCCGTGAAGTCCTCGATCCCGGGGTCGACCGCAGCGGCCTGCGCGCTATGATCGGGACCCGTACCGAGCGGCCTCCATGTTCGACGAAACCGACGACCCCCTGATCCAGCCCGAGGTGATCCCGTTGCACGCCGCAGCGGCCGATCCGACCCTCGTGCCCGATCCATCGTCGCTCTTCGCCGATCGCGCGCGGCGCTTCGCGACCTTCGCGGCCCGCGGGGACGGGCAGGGGGTCTTCTTCGAGTTCATGGCTCGTTTGTCGAGCGCCCAGCACGTTGCAGCGAAGACGTTCGTGCCGCGCGGACTGCCCGACACCGCGGCCCTGTCGATGCGCCATGCGCACCGGATGCCGATCCTGCCCGCGGGCCTTGCCGAGCGCGACCCTTCCTGGATCGTCGCGCTGCGCTCGGTGCTCGAGGCTAGCCTGCCCGACGACGCGGCGCCACCCGCGGTAGCGGCGGCGCGGCGCAACCTGATGACGAGCAGCGACGAAGAGATCGAGCGGCTCGGCAGTGCCTTGCTGTCGTACGACTACGAGTCGCTGCCCGCCGATGTCGTGCCGTGGCTGGCGGCCGGATTGCAGGTCGCCTGGGTCGTCTCGGCGGCCGCGCTCGGACGCGACGCGGTGCGACCGCTCGACGTGGGCAGCGTCTGCCCGTGCTGCGGGTCGTTGCCGGTCGCGAGCCTGCGCCGCATCGGTGGCCTGCAGCAGGGCCTCCGCTACCTGGTCTGTTCGCTGTGCGCGACCCAGTG
>CAXTPX010000718.1:0-2353 GCA_964246005.1 uncultured Burkholderiaceae bacterium
CTTGCCCGCGACCAGGTACTTCGTGAAGACTTCCTTCACGTCGTCGCAGCGATTGATCTCGACGATGTAGCGCGCGAAGTGCGTCCGGCCGATCAGGTCGGGATTGCCGACTTAGTTCAGCGCGCCTTCGAACGCATTCGGGATGCCGGCGTCCGCCAGCTGCGCCGCCATCGCATGCGCACGACGGGTGCGGCCCGACCGGGTCCGTTCGAGCCCGTCGCGCAGCACCTGGTTGTCGGGGTCGATCCGGAGGCCGACGATGTGCAGCGTCTCGTCGCCCCAGGTGACCGAGATCTCGACACCCGCCACGAACGGCAGTCCGAGTTCGCGCGCTGCAGCCGCAGCCTCGGCAAGACCACCCAGCTCGTCGTGATCGGTCAGGGCCCACAACTGCACGCCCTTCGCATGCGCGCGTCTGGCGAGCTCGATCGGCGCCAGCGTGCCGTCGGAGACGACCGAGTGGCAATGCAGGTCGGCGTTGAGGGGAGCGGGGTCGCGGCGGAGACGGAACGAGAACATCGCAGGATTTTACGCTTCGATGCTGCGGCGCACCGCCTCATCCGATGAAGTGTTCGATCGCGACGGCGAGCGTTTCGGGTTGATCGTGGTGCAACATGTGCCCCGCCGCGTCGATCCACAAGCGCTCGACGTCCGCGATCGATGCGATGCGCTCGTCGTAGCCGGGCAGCGCATCCATCTTCTTCGCGTAGTCCGAGTCGCGCGCCATGACCCACAGCACCGGCGCGGTGATCGCGGACCAGCACGCCGTCACTTCCTCGACGCGATACAGATACGGATTGACGACCTTGTGCGCCGGGTCGCCGAGGATGCGATAGCGGCCTTCGTCGGTCCGTGCCGACCAGTGCGCGGCGAGGTAGCGCGCGCGGTCTTCACGCAGGCGCGGGTTGGTCTTGCGAAGCCGCGCAACCACCGCCTCGAGCGACGGATAGTCGGAGAGGGTCGGCGGCTCGCGGAGTTCGGCCATCCACTTCGCGAGCCGCGCGGGCGCCTTGTCGGGCGCATCGCCCGACATCCCGAGCCCTTCGAGGTTGACGAGCCGCCCGATGCGCTCGGGCCGGGCGCCGGCATACATCAACGCCATGTTGCCGCCGAGGCTGTGCGCGACCAGCTTGACCGGACCGTCGGGCGAGAGGTGCTCGAGCAACGCATCGAGGTCGCCGAGATAGTCGGGCAGCCAGTAGCACCCCGACGTCGACCAGCCGGACAGGCCGTAGCCGCGCCAGTCGGGCGAGACCACGTGCCAGCGCTTGGCGAGCGCATCGACGAGAAACTGGAACGACGCGGACACGTCCATCCAGCCATGGACCATCACGAGCAACGGGTCGCGGTCGTCGCCCCACTCGCGCAGGTGATAGTCGATGTCGCGGATGCGAACGAAGCGGGAACGGCTGTCGAGGCGGGGGACGTAGGCTTGCATGCGCTGTGGAAGAGTTCGTGGTTCCCGCGAAGGCGGGAACCCAGTGTCGTCGCTCGGTTTCCTCACCGTCGCCCAGCGCCACCGGCGCATCTTGCAACTGCGCGCGTGCGCGGGAGCGACGGGGGTTGCCCGGCTTGCCAATCGCAACGGGAGCCGATTATAAGAGCGGGGTCCCGCGCCCCGAGGACACGACCACAACGAAGCGGAGACCGCATGAACGATCGCTACGCCGAGCTGATGCGCGAGCACCGCTGGCAGGTCCCGAGCGATTTCAACATCGCCGACGCCTGCCTGCGCTGGGCGGACGACGAGCGACGTGTCGCGGTCTGGCCCGCGGATGGATCGGCACCGCTGACCTACCGCGCCCTCCGCGATGCCGCCGATCGACTGGCGCGGGCACTGCGGTCGCTGGGCGTCGACCGGGGTGACCGCGTCGCGATCGTGTTGCCGCAATGCGCGCAGACCGCGATCGCCCACATGGCGCTCCATCGGCTCGGCGCGATCGCGATGCCGCTGTCGCTGCTGTTCGGCCCCGAAGCCCTCGAGTTCCGCCTGCAGGACAGCGGCGCGGTGGTCGCGATCGTCGCGGGGTCGGGCCTCGCCCCCTTCGTCGAGCCGGACGGCGGCATGCGTCGCACCTGCCGCGCGCTACGCGCGTTGATCGTCGTCGGCGAGCACGATGCCGAAGGCACGCTCGCCTGGGACGCGTTGCTCGAGCGCTCCGCCACGGACGGCCCCTTCGAGCCGGTGACCACGCGACCGACCGACGCCGCGATCCTGATCTACACCAGCGGCACGACCGGCGCGCCGAAGGGGGCGCTGATTCCGCAGAGCGCATTGCTCGGCAACCTGTCGGGCTTCACGCTGTCGCAGAACGGCTTTCCTGCATCGTCGGACCCGGCCGACGACGTGTTC
>CAXTPX010000719.1:0-2352 GCA_964246005.1 uncultured Burkholderiaceae bacterium
TCCTTCACCTGCAGCTGGCTTCCGACCGAGAGCATCGCGAGCATCGGGATCGCGTCGGCCAGTCGCATCAGCATCGCGTCGCTCCACGACGGCAGCGGCAGCCGCAGCGTCGCCACCGTCAGCAACAGCGCGACGAACGGCGGGAACTTCATGACGCGCAGCGCCATCGCTGCAGGCGTCGCGCGCAGTCCGGCGAACGCGGCGGCCGCTGCGAGCCCGACCGTCGAGAGGATCAGATAGGAGCCGAGCTGGTCGATCAGGAGACCGACGTGCATCGCGTCACGTCCGAAGAACGTCTCGATCAGCGGAAGACCGAGGAACGACGTGTTGCCGAGCGCACCCGTCATCAACAGGGCGCCGGTCGTCGGTCGATCCAGGCGAAGCGCGCGGGCGACACCCAGGAAGAAGGCGGCGCCGATGGCGAACACCACCCACGGCATCGCGATCGCGTACGCGAGCGACGGGTCGAAGGTGAAGCGACGCACGCTCGCGAACGTCAGCGCCGGCAACGCGACATTGACGATCACCGCATTGAGCGTGAGGTGCGCATCGTCGGGCAGGCGCCGCGTGGCGCGCAATGCGACGCCGAGCAGCAGGCAGAGCGTGATGACACCGAAGTTGGCCATCGGCCCGATGACCCGATCGATCGACGCGCGTCAGTGCGTTGCCTGCTGCAGCAACGAGAGGCGATTCAACGTGGCTTCCTCGCGTGCGATCACGACCCTCGCGTCGTACGCCGGCAGATGCGACACGCCGATCAGGGGCTTCGCGTCGAGCGAGGCGCGCGCCGCTTCCACGCGCAGCTGCTGGCGAGCGACGACCGCCTCGCGCGCTTCGTCGGAGTCGAGCGACGGGTCTCGCTGCGACAACAGGGCGACCAGTGCGAATGCGGTGCCGATCGCGACGCCGGCTTCGAGGACCGATCGATGCGTCGTCATGCGCATCTCCCGGCGCAGCGGCGGCGAAGCGGGCTGCATCAGGCAGGCGCGCGCGTGTCGGGCGACGCCCGGTCGCCTCGCCTGCGACGCACCGTGCCGACCACGATTGCCAGACCGCCGAAGAACAAGACGCAGATCGACGGTTCGGACGCGGCCAGGACCGCGGTCCCGCTACCGGTCGCATCGACGAGCACGAACGCCCGATCGATCACGGTCAGGCTCCACATCGCAACGAGCAGTGAGCAAAGGGAAACAGCGAGTCGTCGCATTCGAACACTCCGCGTCAGCGTTGAACCGAGCGCCGACGTCCCGCCGAGGCATCAGGCGCTCGCGTTCGAGGCCCTGCTTCGACGGTGTCGTTCGCTCGCCGACCCCAATGTCGCATCCGTCGACATAAAAAATCCTTTAACGGGTGGAGCAGCGCTCGCGCAGGCGTGAGACGCCCGACACGCTTGTCGGTAGACGGGCGTTAGCGCCGGGCCGCGTGTCGTACAGCGCCGTGAGCGCCCGCGCGCCGCCCGGCACCGCTCGCGCTCGACGGGCGACTCGACGTTGCCGAGGCGGTACGAGAACCTCGCGACGGTGACCCCGTCCGGCCATGCGCGCGGGGCCGCCGGTACGCCGCGGCGACGTCGCCGGCGAAGCAGTTACTTCTTCACGTCGCCCTTGTCGCCCTGACCCGGCTTCACGGTCTTCTTCGCGGTGGTTCGCTTGTCGGCACTGAGCGACTTGCCCACGTCGACGACGTCCTTGAACTGACCTTCCGCATCGCGACGGACGTAGCGCTTGTCGCCGGGCGTCGGCTCCACGAGCGTGCGCCTGGCCGCAGCTTTCTTCGCCGCGGCTTTCCTGGCGGGAGCCTTCTTGACCGCCGGTACCTTCTTCGCGACCGGCGCCTTCTTCGAAGGCGTTGCCTTCTTTGCTGCCGGTGCCTCCTTCGCCGCGGCCTTCTTCGTCACAGCCTTCTTCGCTACGACCATATGCTCCGCTCCCCGGTGGCTTCGGACCAGGATGGCCCGTGCTCGACAGCTTAGCGGCATGGAGGCGCGTTCGATCGGCCGTGTGTCGTGATTGCGACGGCGTTCATGCACGCGCCGCGCCGAGGCAGCGATCGATCGTCCGGACCACGACCGAGCCTTCGCCGACGCCGGAGGCGACGCGCCTGACCGAACCGGATCGGACGTCACCGACCGGGAAGACGCCGGCCAAGGACGTCGTCCGTCCGAAGGCGGAGGCCTCGTGAAGTCGAACGAGCGTCGGGCACGGCCGGTGCTGCTCCGACCTGTTCAAACGCATGTCGACCCGACCGCAAGCTCGCGATGCGGGCGACGCGAATCGTTCAAGGAAAGAATCAGATGAGAGCACTCTGCTGGCACGGACGCGGAAGCGTCTCGGTCGATACCGTCCCCGATCC
>CAXTPX010000720.1:0-2351 GCA_964246005.1 uncultured Burkholderiaceae bacterium
GCACGCCGCCGCTGTGGCCGCCCAGCGTGCACGCGTCACGGATCGATGCGATGACGGCCCTGTGGAAGGACGCGGGCCTGGTCGCCATCGAGACCCGTGAGATCCGTGTGACACGCACCTACGAAGACTTCGACGGCTTCTGGACGATCGCCCGCAGCGGCCCGCGGCTCGCGCCAAAGGTCGCGGGGATGTCCTCGATGGAGGTAGAGCGGTTGAAGGCGCGGCTGCGGGAGCGTCTGCCGGCGGATGCCGATGGACGGATCACGCATGCGGCGAGTGCGAATGCGATCAAGGGCGTGGTGCCGGGTTGACCGATCCCTCGTTGCGGAGACCGCGCAACGACGCTGGGTTCCCGTCTGCGCGGGACGACGGATCGTGAGACCGCACCATGTCCGGTTCGTCGTCCCCGCGAACGCGGGGACCCAGCGTCGTTGGATGACCAGGGACTTCACGCGACAATCGACCGATGTCCACGCCTGCACCACCCGCCGCGCCGCGCGACCCCCTGCACGGCCTCACGCTCGAAGCCATCGTGATCGCGCTCGTCGAACACTACGGCTGGCCGGGTCTCGGAGAACGCGTGCCGGTGCGCTGCTTCCTCGTCGACCCGTCGATCAGGTCCAGCCTCAAGTTCCTGCGACGTACGCCATGGGCACGGGCGAAGGTCGAGAGTCTCTACCTGTTCATGTTGCGCGACGTGCGTCGCGAATCGACGTGACTCGGCGCGTGAGTCGATCCGTCAGTCGGGTCGGCGAAAGCCGCCGGCGACCCACGCCGACGCGGTCCGTGCGTCGAGGCGATAGCCGGCGCCGACCTTGAAGCAGGCGAGCTCGTCGCCCTGCGCGTCGGCCGCCGACAGCATCGCGTACGGCTCGTCGTCGTCGGCCACGATGTCGAGCCGGACCGTGACCCGACCGTCGTCGCCATCGACCGTCACGCGCTTGTGCCGATTGGCGTGCGCCTGCTGCTCGTGCCGGCGCAACACTTCCTTGGCGGTCTTGACGAGCGTGATGAAGGCCGCCGTGTCGAGTGGCTTCGGATTCTTCTTGTCGCGCCCCATCGTCCACGGACCGACCAACGCCGGTTCGCTCTCGCCGTCCTGGAGCATCTCGACCGCCCAGCCTTCGTCGTCCTCGTTCTTGATGATGCGCGCGGTCCAGCCGTCGTCGCGCCAGAGACGCGCTTCGTGGACGGGGTCCGCGGCGTCGGCGTCGAGGTCGGGATCCGTCATTCGAGCAGCAGCGCCATGCCCGGATCGCCCTTCTCCATCGCCCGGCGATACGCCGGCCGCGCGCCGACGCGGGCGAGCCACGCGCGGATGTTCGGATAGGGCGCGAGGTCGAGCGGATAGAAGTAGCGCATCGTCGTGACGCTGAAGACCGTCATGATGTCGGCCGCCGTGAAGGTCTTGCCGGCGAGCCAGGTGGCGGTCGCGAGCCGGTCCTCGACCAGGCTCAACGCGAGCTCGAGCCGTCCGCGCGTGCTCTGCAGCATCGCGTTGTCCGCCGGCAGGTCGAGGCGTCGAAGGATCATGTTGCGACCCATCAGCGGCTGCAGGTTGCCGTTCGAGAAGTGCAGCCAGTACAGGTAGTGTGCATAGTCCGGATCGTTTGGGTCGAGCGCGAGCCGGCCAGCGCCGTGCTTGACGATCACCCACTCGACGATCGCGCCCGACTCGGCCAGCGTGAGATCGCCGTCCTGGATCACCGGCGCGATCCCCATCGGATGCAACGCCTTGTAGACGGTCGGCGCGAGTCGCGTGACCGGGTCGCGGTCGTAGCACTTCAGTTCGTAGTCGATCGCCAGTTCTTCGCACAACCAGACGATGCGTTCGGATTGGGAGGTGTGCAGGTGATGGACGGTCAGCATCGGTCGCTTTCTCTTCGGTTCGCTGTTTGACTTGCTTCGCATTATCCCCACCACGGAGTTTTCCATGATGAACAGGAACGAGCCGGTCTGGCTCATCACCGGGTGTTCCACCGGCTTCGGCCGCGAGCTCGCGACGCTGGTGCTCGAACGCGGCTGGCGCGCCGTCGTCACCGCGCGCGACCCGTCGCAGGTCGAGGCGTTCGCAAGCCGCTACGGCGATCGTGCGCTGGTGCGTGCGCTCGACGTCACGAAGCGTGACCAGATCGATCGCGTCGTCAGCGATGCACGCGAGCGCTTCGGCCGTATCGACACGCTGGTCAACAACGCCGGCTACGGCTACCTCGCCGCGATCGAGGAAGGCGAGGACGACGCGGTGCGCGCGATGTTCGAGACCAACGTGTTCGGCCTCGTCGACGTGATCAAGGCCGTGCTGCCGACGATGCGCGAGCAGAAGAGCGGCCTGATCGTGAACGTCTCGTCGA
>CAXTPX010000721.1:0-2345 GCA_964246005.1 uncultured Burkholderiaceae bacterium
TCGGTGGACGTCGTCACGGGCGAGGGGTCGATGCGTGCAGAGACCTATGTCTACTTGCTGCACGATCGACTGTCACCGTCGCCGTGGGATCCGGACTCGTTCGCGCTGGAGCGCTTCATCGCGACGTATTGCCGCGAGCGCCTGCCATAGGTGAGCAAGCCTTTCGATGTCGCGGTGATCGGCGCCGGTGCGGCCGGGATGATGTGCGCATCGGTCGCGGGGCAGCGTGGCCGCTCGGTCGTGTTGCTCGACCATTCGGTGAAGCTCGCCGAGAAGATCCGCATCTCGGGCGGCGGTCGGTGCAACTTCACGAATCGTACCGTCGGGTGGGAGAACTTCCTGTCGGCCAATCCGCGCTTCGCGCGCTCGGCGCTCGAGCGCTACTCGGCGCAGGACTTCATCGACCTCGTGATGCGCCATCGGATCGGCTTCCACGAGAAGCATCGGGGCCAGCTGTTCTGCGACGAATCCAGCGAACGCATCATCGCGATGCTCGTCGTCGAGTGCGACGCCGGCCACGTCGAATGGCGACGGCCGGTCCGCATCGTCGATTGCGTGCCGGCGCCCGTCGGCGGGCACGCGGGCTTTCGCATCGACACCGAAGCGGGCGCGATCGAGGCGACGCGGGTCGTCGTCGCGACCGGCGGGCTCGCGATTCCGAAGATCGGTGCGACCGACTTCGCGTATCGACTCGCGAAGCGACTAGGCATCCGCATCGTCGAGCCGCGGCCCGCGCTGGTGCCGCTGACGTTCGCGAGCGACGCGTGGGCGCCGTTCGCCGCGCTCGCAGGCGTCGCGCTCGAGGTCGACATCCGCGGCGGCGGTGCGCACTTTCGCGAGGACCTGCTGTTCACCCATCGCGGGCTCTCGGGCCCCGCGGTGCTGCAGATCTCGAGTTACTGGAAGCCGGGCAGCGCACTCGAGATCGACCTCGTCCCGGGCGTCGACCTCGCGGCGGACCTGCTGTCGAAGAAGGAGAACGCGAAGCACGACCTGTCGCATGCGCTGGCGACGCACCTCCCGAAGCGGCTCGCCCACGGCTGGCGCGCAGCGCAGCGCATCGACGATCGACGACTCGCCGAGATGTCGAATGGCGTTCTCAGGAACGTCGCCGACGGCCTCGAGCACTGGCACGTCACGCCCGACGGTACCGAAGGCTTCCGCAAGGCCGAGGTCACGGCCGGCGGCATCGATACGGCCGAGCTGTCGCAGCAGACCCTCGAGGCGAAGCGGGTGCCGGGCCTGCACTTCATCGGCGAGGCCGTGGACGTCACGGGCTGGCTCGGCGGCTACAACTTTCAATGGGCCTGGTCGTCGGGTTACGTCGCGGGGCAGGCGGTATGAGCGCGCCCGGCCGATCGGGTGCAACGGAATTCCCTCCGTTTCGAAAACTCGGCTAGAATCGCGGGCTTCGCTTTTGTGCAACCCGGGTCTTTGCCCGCACCTCATTCAATGCCGACAGTCCGCCTGAAGGAAAACGAGCCTTTCGAAGTCGCTCTGCGCCGCTTCAAGCGCACGATCGAAAAGACCGGCCTTCTCACCGAACTCCGTGCCCGCGAGTTCTACGAGAAGCCCACCGCCGAGCGCAAGCGCAAGCTCGCTGCCGCGGTGAAGCGTCACTACAAGCGCCTTCGCAGCCAGCAGCTCCCGAAGAAGATGTACTGACGTGACCCCGGGCCACGCGGCCCGATCACGTACATCTCCCGTCGTACCGAGCCCGCTCCGGTTCCAGCCGCAGCGGGTTTTTCGCATTCGATCGAACCCCCGATCAAGTTCCATTGCCGAGGAGGCGACGATGACGCTCCAGCAGCAGATCACCGACGACATGAAGAACGCGATGCGCGCGAAGGACAGCGCGCGCCTGACGACGATCCGGATGCTGACGGCCGCGATCAAGCAGAAGGAAGTCGACGAGCGGATCGTGCTCACCGACGCCGACGTGCTCGCGATCGTCGACAGGCTCGTCAAGCAGCGGCGCGATTCGGTGGCGGCTTTCGAGAAGGCGGCGCGGACGGACCTGGTCGAGAAGGAGCAGGCCGAGATCGGGATCCTGTCGGCCTATCTGCCGAAGGCGTTGACCGATGCCGAGATCGCCGACGAGATCGCCGCGACGATCGCGGCGCTCGGTGTCAGCGGTCCGCAGGGCATGGGCAAGGTGATGGCGGAACTCAAGCCGCGCCTGGCGGGTCGCGCCGACATGACGCGCGTGTCGGGGCTGGTGAAGGCAGCGCTGACGGCCTGATTTCCGCGTCGATCGTCAGCAGCGCGTGATCCCACAGTCCTTCATCGATGATCTGCTGCAGCGGGTCGACGTCGTCGAGGTCGTCGGTCGCCACGTCAAGCTC
>CAXTPX010000722.1:0-2338 GCA_964246005.1 uncultured Burkholderiaceae bacterium
GATCGCACCGCCGCCGACACGTGGGCGCGGCTCACGTCGACCGCGCCGGTCAGCGGCATCCGCGCGACGGTGCGTGCCGGACGGGATCGCATGCGCGCGACGCTGCTCGACTGCCTGCCCGCCGACCTGCACGGCCGCCGCGTGCTCGACGCCGGCTGCGGCACCGGCGCGCTCGCGGTCGAGGCCGCCCGTCGCGGTGCCGAGGTCGTCGCGATCGACCTGTCGCCGACGCTGGTCCAGCTCGCACGCGAGCGGCTGCCGTCGGACATCGCAGGCCGCGTCGACTTCCGTTCCGGCGACATGCTCGAAGCATCGCTCGGGCGCTTCGACCACGTGGTCTGCATGGACTCGCTGATCCACTACCGCGCGGACGACATCGTCGACGCGTTGGCGAAGCTCGCCGATCGCACGTCGCACTCGATCGTCTTCACGTTCGCGCCGAGCAACGTGCTGCTCGCGTCGATGATCACGGTCGGCCGCCTCTTCCCGCGGAAGGACCGCGCGCCGTTCATCGAGCCGGTCGCCGAGACGAAGCTGCGCGCGCGCATCGCGCAGTCGTGCTCGCTGACCGCATGGCAGGTCGGTCGCACGACCCGCATCGCGAGCGGCTTCTACACGTCGCAGGCGATGGAGCTGGTCCGCACGTGATGAACCTCAACATCGCCCGCCGCATCCCGACGGTCTCGCGTTTGTGGACCCGCCTCGGCCCCGGCTTCCTGCCGTTCGCCGATGCGGCCAGCGAAGCGCTGCCGTTGACCCGCCTGCTGCGCCTGTCGCTGTTCCAGGTGTCGGTCGGCATGGCGACCGTGCTGCTGATCGGCACGCTGAACCGCGTGATGATCGTCGAGATGGGGATGTCCGCGTGGCTGGTGTCGCTGATGGTCGGCATGCCGCTCGTGTTCGCGCCGTTCCGCGCGTTGATCGGCTTTCGGTCGGATACCCATCGCTCGCTGCTCGGCTGGAAGCGCGTGCCGTACATCTGGATGGGCACGATGGTCCAGTTCGGCGGCCTCGCGATCATGCCGTTCGCGTTGATCCTGATGTCGGGCGACAACCGCGGACCGGCATGGCTCGGCGACGCGGCCGCAGCGCTCGCGTTCCTGCTGGTCGGCGCCGGCCTGCAGGTCACGCAGACCGCCGGCCTCGCGCTCGCGACCGACCTCGCACCGCCAGAGACGCGGCCGCGCGTGGTGGCGCTGATGTACGTCGCGCTCCTGGCCGGCATGGTCACGTGCGGCCTCGTCTTCGGCGTCCTGCTGCGCGACTTCAGCGAACTCAAGCTGATCCAGGTCGTGCAGGGCGCGGCGATGCTCACGATGGCGTTCAACATCTTCGCGCTGTGGAAGCAGGAGCCGCGTGCGAAGTCGGTCTTCACGAAGTCCACGCCGCGGCCGTCGTTCCGCGCGACCTGGCAGCGCTTCGCCGCGCACGGCAAGGCGCGCCGCTTCCTGGTCGCGGTCGGCATCGGCACGGCAGCGTTCAACATGCAGGACATCATCCTCGAGCCGTACGGCGGCGAGATCCTGCACCTCGGCGTCGGTGCGACGACGACGTTGACCGCGTTGATGGCGATCGGCGCGTTGACCGCGTTCGCACTGTCGGCGCGTGCATTGACCCGCGGTGCCGACGCGCATCGCATCGCGGCTTACGGCGCCCTCGCCGGCCTGGTCGCGTTCTCGGCGGTGATCTTCGCGGAACCGCTCGGCTCGCCGAACCTGTTTCGCGTCGGCGCGATGCTGATCGGCTTCGGCGGCGGCCTGTTCTCGGTCGGCACGCTGACCGCCGCGATGGGTCTCGAGGCCGGTGGCCTGAACGGCCTCGCGCTCGGCGCCTGGGGCGCGGTGCAGGCCACGTGCGCCGGCCTCGCGATCGGCTTCGGCGGCGCGATCCGCGACGGGGTGTCGGCGCTCGCGGAACGCGGTCTCCTCGGCAGCGCGCTCAGCAGCCCCGCGACCGGCTACAGCTTCGTCTACCACATCGAGATCTATCTGCTGTTCGCGACGCTGATCGTGCTCGGGCCGCTGGTCCGCCGCGGTCCTGCGCCGGTCACTACATCACCGCCGGACGACGACGCATCGCGTCGTCGCTTCGGGCTTGCCGAATTGCCGCAGTAACCCGGTCACCCGTTCATCACCGATTCCCGCGACGCTCGACGCGCCGCCCGTTCGCTTCAGGAGGTTTTCATGCCCATCGGTGCCATCACCCAATACATCGACGTCGCCCAGCTCGTTCTGTATGCGTTCTGGATCTTCTTCGCCGGCCTCATCTTCTATCTCCATCGCGAGAACAAGCGCGAGGGCTATCCCCTGGAGATCGAAGGAAACGGCCGCGTCGTCGC
>CAXTPX010000723.1:0-2336 GCA_964246005.1 uncultured Burkholderiaceae bacterium
AGCCGTACTCGTAGATCGATTCCATCGACAGGTGCCGGTCGGGATACGCGGCCGCGCCGATGATCTCGGACAGGAACTGTTCGGAGCCCGCGTCGCCGTGCAGCACGCTGTTCTCGCCACCCTCCTCGTAGTTGAGGACGAACTGGACCGCGATGCGGGCGTTGCCCGGCCAGCGGGCATGCGGGACGTCGCGGCCGTAGCCGCGCAGGTCGCGGGGATAGGACGGGTCGGGGGACGAGGGCATCGCGGCGTGAAGGGAGTCGACGGGAGCGGGTCGATGATCGCATGAAGGTTTGCGACGGTCTCGCGAACGCGGGAACCAGCGTTGCCGGGTGATGGTGCCAGGACCGAGCAACGACACTGGGTCCCCGCGTGCGCGGGGACGACGAAGCTGGGAGGGTACGAGGTCCATGCTCGTCGTTCCCGCGCACGCGGGAACCCAGCGTCGTTGGGTGACGACCGACGCCGAGCGACGACAATGGGTCCCGCGTTCGCGCGCAATACGACCGCCTCCGGAGTTGCATAAACTTTGCGTCGTGCGACAAACTCCGTCGCACCCCTCATCCGCAGCAGGCGCCCATCATCGGCAAGCTCACCACGCACGTCCTCGACACCGCCAATGGATGTCCCGCGGCGGGAATCGGCGTCACGCTCTCGCGTCTCGGTTCCGAGACCGTGCTCCTTCGATCGATCGTGCTGAACGCCGACGGTCGCGCGGCGTCGCCGCTCCTCGAAGGCGACACGCTCGAAGCCGGTGCCTACCGCCTCGTCTTCGATGTCGCCGCCTACTTTCGTGGACGTAGCACGGCACTCGCCGATCCGCCCTTCCTCGACCGCGTGCCGATCGACTTCGGGATTGCGAACCCGGAAGAGAACTATCACGTGCCGCTGCTCGTCTCGCCGTGGGCCTACTCGACCTATCGAGGCAGTTGATGGGCGTCTTCGGCGACGCGCCGTATCTGCTCGACTGGGCCAACCTGCTGCTGCGCTGGCTGCACGTCATCACCGCGATCGCGTGGATCGGTACGTCGTTCCACTTCATGCTGACCGACGATCGACTCTATAGACCGACGGATGCCGACTCGCTGGCCCAAGGCGTCGACGGCGAGTCTTGGGCGGTGCACGGCGGCGGGTTCTATCACTTCAACAAGTACAAGGTCGCGCCGAAGCTGTTGCCCGATCACCTCCACTGGTCGTACTGGGAAGCGTATGCGACGTGGCTGTCGGGCTTCGCGCTGCTCACGGTCCTGTACTTCTTCAATGCATCGAGCTTCCTCGTCGACCCGCGCGTCCACGACTGGTCGGCCGGTGCCGCCATCGCCGGTGCGCTCGCGTATCTCGTCTTCGGCTGGATCGTGTACGACGGCATCTGCCGCCTCGTCGGCCGCGATGCGCAGGCGGATGGGACGACGCAGGTCGGGGGCGACCTCAAGGTCGGCGTGCTCGTGTTCGCGTACGTCTGCGTCGCCGCGTGGGTCGCGTGCCACCTGTTCGCCGGACGGGCCGCGTTCCTGCTGACCGGCGCGATGCTCGCGACGATGATGAGCGCGAACGTCGCGATGGTGATCATCCCCGGACAACGCAAGGTCGTGGCCGCGCTGCGGGCCGGCAAGACGCCCGATGCCGACTTCGGCAGGCGCGGCAAGCAGCGCAGCATGCACAACACCTACGTGACGCTGCCCGTCATCGTCGCGATGATCTCGAACCACTACGGCCCGTTGACGCAGGGGCGCTGGAACTGGGTCGCGCTGATCCTGCTGATGGCCGCGGGCGCCGTCGTCCGCCTCTTCTTCGTGCTGCGCCACAAGGGTCCGTGGCGCTGGGAGCTGGTGCCGGTCGTGCTGGTGCTGATCGCCGCGACGATGTGGATCGGCGCGCCGACCGCCGTGCCCACGACCGGCGCGACTCTCGAGCCCGTCTCGTTCGCGCGCGTGCAGGCCATCGTCGAAGCCCGCTGCGTGATGTGCCACAACGCGTCGTTCGCGAACAAGAACGTGCGCCTCGACAGTGCCGAGGCCATCGTGCAGCACGCGCGCGACATCGAGCAGCAGGCGGTGATCCTGAAGGTCATGCCGATGAACAACGCGACCGGCATCACGGAGGACGAACGCGCGCTGCTCGGCCGCCGGCGCGGCCCGTAGCCCGTTGACGTTCAAGCTCGCCGTGATCGGCGATCCGGTCGCGCACAGTCGCAGCCCGGAATTCCAGCGCGGCTTTCTTGCGGAAGCCGGGCTCGCCGGCACGTACGAAGCGATCGTGGTGCGAGCCGGCACGGGCGCCGAGCGCATCGATGCTCTGCGTGCCCAAGGATTTCACGGACTCAACGTCACGACGCC
>CAXTPX010000724.1:0-2326 GCA_964246005.1 uncultured Burkholderiaceae bacterium
GAAGGCAACGGCGCAGCGATAGCCGCTCGGCCCGAGGCCGCAGATCACGCCGACGGCCAATGCCGACAGATGCGAGACATGCCGGAAGCTCTCGCGCCGATGCACGTTCGACAGATGCACTTCGACGAAGGGAATGGCGACCCCGGCAAGCGCGTCGCGCAGCGCGATGCTGGTGTGCGTGAAGGCTGCCGGATTGATGACGATGAAGTCGGTTCCGTCCGAGAGCGCCGCCTGAACGCGATCCACCAGCACACCTTCGTGATTGCTTTGAGCCGTCCTGATCACCGCGCCGCGTTCGCTTGCCAGCGCCGTCAGCGACGCATCGATCTCGCCGAGCGTCGTGCGACCGTACGTCTCCGGCTCGCGTTGTCCGAGAAGATTGAGGTTGGGTCCGTGAAGGACGAGGATCGACTTCGCCATCGAGCCCATCGGTCGTTGAACGATGTCGGTCGCGCGTCTGCTGACGCAGCCGCGCGTACCCGACGAAGGGCGCCGAGCGTAGCACGCGCCGGATGCGAAGCGCCGTGATCGCACCGGCTCCTGTCGCTAAGTGGCCGTCATCTCACGACGTCGAAGGCATCGCGGCCGCCGTCGTCGCGTCGACGTACGGCTTCAGCCATGCCCGCAACGTCGCCTCGTCGACCTTCCCCAGATGCGTTGCGACGACCTTGCCGTCGCCGTCGATGACGACCGTGAACGGCAACGCACCAGCGTCGTTGCCGAACGCGCGCGCCAGGTCGGTCCCGGCTGCGCCCGCATTGACGAGGGGATAGCTCGGCTTGAACCGCGCCGCGAAGGCGGCGATGTTGTCGGGACTGTCGATGCCGAGACCGATGAACGCGACCTTGCCCGCAGCGGCGGTGTTGGCCTTCGAGAACGCCGGTATCTCCTGCACGCACGGCACGCACCACGTCGCCCAGAAGTTGACCACCACCACCTTGCCGCGATGGGCGTCCATCGACAGCGTCGTTCCGGTCGCGTCCTGCAAGGTCTGCCGATAGAACTGCTCGGCGGCACCGCTCGATGCCCCCGGGGCCGCCGACTGGCGCATCTGGAATGCAGCGACGCCGGCGCCTGCGGAAAGAGCGGCGAGGAAAAGGGCCAGGGCCACGCTGCGGGTGAAGCGCATGTTCGTCGATCGGATGTGAGGTCAGGCGTCGGCCGACGCGATCAGCGCTTCGAGTACGCGCAGGTCGGCCCGTTCGGTCGCACGCGTCGAGCGCTGGTCGCGGGGATCGAGGACCGAGAGATGCACGACTTCCTGCGGTCCACCGCGACGGGCATGGGGCGGCCACAGGAAGCTCAGCACCTCGCCTCCCGCTCGCGCACCGCCCGTCTCGGAGACCTCGAAGTCGATGCCGGCGTTCAGCAGATGGATCTCGATGTCCTTCGCATTGTCGTCGAAGAGTTGAAGGTGCACGTCGCTGTGTTCACCGGCGGTCCCGTTCACGATCGCGCCGTTGACGAACGGCACGAGTCCGAGCCCCGTATCGACGAGGAAGCGCATCACGTCGCGCGCCACGCATCGCAAGGCCAGCAGCCGCGCCGGTTGCGAGTCCGACATGAACAGCGCCTGATGCTCGCGCACGGCCGCCTCGACCTGATCGTTGTCGGGGACGCAGTCGCGCGGCGCCTGCCCCTTGTCGCCGAGAACCTCGCGTGCCGCACGCCGCTTCGCGCCAGCGTAGTCGAGGCCGTCTTCGGCGATCAGCCGCGCGGCAACGGCGGCGATCTCGTCGCGCAGACTCGGAGCATCCGACGGAAACATGGCACTCGATGGATGGAGAGGCGGACGCTATTGTGCGCCGTCGACCCGGCAGACGCGCGCAGCGCGTTCGCTCATGACCAGCATCAACCGGGTCGTCGCGCGCGTCGCGCCGACGAAGAGCTTCCGCACCGCGCGCTCGTCGAGCGTCCTGAAATCGATCTCGGTGAAGATCACGCACGGCGCGGACTGTCCCTTGAAGCGGTAGATGGTCTCGGCCAGCACTTCGCCTTCGGTGTACACCGGGCTGCCGAACAGGTCGTAGCTGCCGGAGAAGCGCCGCAGCGCGTGCGGGCCGAGCGCGTCGAGCCCGAGGAGCTTGGAATGGTCGCGTCCGGCGAACGTCACGAGCACGATGTCGCTGCGCCGATAGCCGGCAGCGAGCGCGCGGGTGATGGCCCGCATCGTCACGTCGATCAGCGAACGGGTCGCGGTCTCCGGATCGCCGTCGTGCCACGTCGCGATGTCGAGGTCGGAACCCGACAGCGGGCTCGCTGCTTCGATCGCCAGCAGCGACGTGGAGACCGGGCTCGACGCATCGCGCGTCAGCATCGGCACGAT
>CAXTPX010000725.1:0-2318 GCA_964246005.1 uncultured Burkholderiaceae bacterium
ACGGAACGGATATCGCGTGGATCTGCGGCAGTTGCGCCAGTTCGTCACCCTTGCCGAGACGCTGAACTTCCATCGGGCGGCCGAGCGGCTGCACATGGCGCAACCGCCATTGTCGGTGTCGATCCGCAAGCTCGAGGACGAACTCGGCACGCCGCTGTTCACGCGGACCAATCGCGAAGTGCGCTTGACGGCGGAAGGCATGGCAGCGCTCGACAGCGCCCGTGCCTGCCTCTTCCATGCGGACGAGACGCGACTGTCCGCACGGCAGGCATCGGTGGGTCTCGGCGGACGCCTGCGGGTGGCGTTCGTCGGGTCGGCCACCTACCGCCTGCTTCCCGAACTCATCCCGCGATTCAGGAAGGCCTCGCCATTGGTGCAGCTCGAGCTGATCGAGGCGACCAATGCGCAGGTCCTGTCGATGCTGCACGCGCAGGAGGCGGACCTCGGCATCATCCGGACGCCGCTCGCGCAGGCGAGCGACCTGGCCCTGTTCCAGGTCGAGAGCGACGTGCTGGTGGTCGCGCTGCCGGGCGACCATCGCCTCGCCCGCAAGGCGAGGATTCCGATGAGCGACCTGCGCGAGGAACCGTTCGTGCAGTACGCGGCCGGGCAGGTGCCGGGTCTGCATGCGATCACGACGCTAGTGTTCCAGCAGGCCGGATTCCTGCCGTCGGTCATGCAGGAGGCCGTGCAGGTGCAGACGGTGCTGAGCCTCGTCCAGAGCGGACTCGGCATCGCGCTGGTGCCGTCGGCCAGCGCACGACAGGCGCCGCCGCGGGTCGTGTTCCGTCCCATCCGCGATCTGCCGGCCGCGGGCCGCATCGGGATCTCGTTCGCCTATCTGCGCGGCCGGGAATCGTCGGCGGCTCGACGCTTCCGCGAGATGGCCGTCGGCATCGTGGAGCCGGCACGAAGCGTCAAGGCGCGCGCGAAGAAGCCGGCACGCTGACCGCGCGACCGTTCGTCACGATCGGCTGCGCCCGGGTCTCCGCTTCAGTCGCCTCGTCGCATCGGCGGCCGCCTCGCAGTCGACCGCGATCATGCTGGCGTTTTCGACTTCAGGACCTTTCGATGAACCCGCTCTCCGCCGTGATCAAGGCCGTGACCTTTCCGCTTCAGTGGATCTTCGTGGTCGGTCTCTGCTACTTCATCAACTGGATGACATCGCCCGGCGAGTGGTGGGCACAGTGGGTCGCGTTCGGCATGACGATCGCACTGGTGTGCGTGTGGGCGCGTGCGCTGAAGGTGATCGTCGCGACGGTCGGGCTGGCCGGCGGCGTTTATCTGGTCCACCGCTGGTGGACCGGGCGCCGAAGCGTTGGCTGATCACACGAGCACGCCTGTCAGGTCGTCGATCCTACGGCTTTGCCACCCCCCGGCCCGGTGCAATGGTCTGACCGGCCAAAGCCGTCGTCGGCGCATCGACGATCTGGACGAACAGTTCGTCCTTCTTCAGCATGCCGAGCTCGTAACGCGCGCGCTCCTCGACGGCGCCCGCTCCTTCCTTC
The DNA here is from genome assembly GCA_964246005.1 of uncultured Burkholderiaceae bacterium. Taxonomy (GTDB): domain Bacteria; phylum Pseudomonadota; class Gammaproteobacteria; order Burkholderiales; family Burkholderiaceae_D; genus CAHJXF01. The sequence continues at coordinate 1,509 of CAXTPX010000725.1, forward strand.
AGATCCTTCACCTCGGCCGCCAGCTTCTCGTTCCGGGCGCCCTGCTCCGCGTTCACGCGGTTCTGCGTGGCGAGCTGCTGCTCGGCCTCGCGCACCCGCATCCAGCCGCCCTTGCCCAGCCACAGCGGGAACTGGATCAGGAGCAGGAAGAACAGGACGATGATCGGGACGAGGCGCATCGCTGGCGAAGACGGTCCTACTTCAGGTTGTAGAACGCGGTGCGGCCCGGATAGGTCGCGACGTCGCCCAGGTCCTCCTCGATCCGCAGCAACTGGTTGTACTTGGCGACGCGGTCGGTGCGGCTCATCGAGCCGGTCTTGATCTGCATCGCGTTGGTCCCGACCGCGATGTCGGCGATCGTCGTGTCCTCGGTCTCGCCGGAGCGGTGGCTGATGACCGACGTGTAGCCCGCGCGCTTCGCCATCTCGATCGCGGCGAAGGTCTCGGTCAGCGTGCCGATCTGGTTGATCTTGATCAGGATCGAGTTCGCGATGCCCTGCTCGATGCCTTCGCGCAGGATCTTCGTGTTCGTGACGAACAGGTCGTCGCCGACCAGTTGCACCTTCTTGCCGAGCTGCTCGGTGTGATGCTTCCAGCCGGCCCAGTCGCCCTCGGCCATGCCGTCCTCGATCGACAGGATCGGGTACTTGTCGCACCACGTGCCGAGCAGGTCGGTGAACGCCGCGGCGTCGAGGATCAGTCCCTCGCCGTCGAGCTGGTACTTGCCGCCCTTGTAGAACTCGCTCGCCGCGCAGTCGAGCCCGATCGCGATCTGCGTGCCGGCCGTGTAACCAGCCTTGTCGATCGCGT
>CAXTPX010000726.1:0-2317 GCA_964246005.1 uncultured Burkholderiaceae bacterium
CGTTGACGGCCGCGTTCGCCGGCGTGCTGATCGCACCGCTGACGCTGACCGGCGCCACGATGGGCGCGGTGCTCGGGCTGAAGGCCTTCGCGGTCGCGATCATCGGCGGGCTGTCCTCGGGCTTCGGGGTCATCGTCGGCGGCGTCATCCTCGGCATCGCGGAGACGACGACCGGCTTCTATCTGTCCACCGGCTACAAGGACGTGCCCGGCCTCGTGCTGTTGCTGCTGGTGCTCGCGATCAAGCCCGCCGGCCTCTTCGGCAAGTCGGCGATCAAGAAGGTATGAGTACCGACGTGCTGTCTTCCCGCGCGTCATCGATGCCCGCCACGTCGGCCCCGGTGCAGAAGCCCAACCTCGCGCTCCGCGCGGTCGGCATCGCGATCGCGCTGGTCGTCCTCGTCGCGTTTCCGCTGGTCGTCCCGAACACGTACTACATCCACCTCGCCGAAACCGTGATGATCTACGCGATCCTGTTGTTCGGGCTCGACATCGTCGTCGGCTACACCGGGCAGGTCTCGCTCGGTCACGCGGGACTGTTCGGCATCGGCGCGTACACCGCGGGCGTTCTGTTCTACCAGGTCGGCTTCCCGATCTGGGCGACGGTGCCGGCGGCGATCGCCATCACCGCGGTCTTCGGCGCGATCCTCGCGCTGCCGGCCTTGCGCGTGACCGGCCCGTATCTCGCGATGGTGACGCTGGCATTCGGCACGATCATCCAGATCCTGATCAACGAGATGACGTTCCTGACCGAGGGACCGATGGGCATCAAGATTCCGAAGCCCACGATCGCCGGCTACAAGTTCGACGAGCGGGCGTACTACTGGCTGGTCGCGACGGTCCTCGTGGTCGCGCTGATCGTCGTCCATCGCATCCTCAAGTCGAACCTCGGTCGTGCGTTCGAGGCGCTGCGCGACAGCCCGGTCGCGTGCGACTGCATGGGTGTCTCGGTGTATCGCTACAAGGTCTACGCGTTCGTCATCAGCGCGGGCTTCGCCGGCCTCGCGGGCTCGCTCTACACGTACTCCGAGCAGTACATCTCGCCCAACACGTACAACTTCGAGCTGACGATCCTGTTCCTGCTGGCCATCATCATGGGCGGCCGAAAGACGCGAACCGGCGCGCTGCTCGGTTCGTTGATCGTCGTGCTGCTGCCGAAGCTGCTCGACGACATCAGTCTCTTCCGCATCGTCGCGACCGCCCTCGCGGTGGCCGTCGCACTCGGCGCCGGCATCATGCTCGCGCGGCGCGTGACGACGCCGCAGCGCGTCGCGGTGCCGGTGGCCGGCACGATCGGCCTGGCTGCATTCGCTTTCTGGCAAACCACCATCACCGACTGGCGGCTGACGATCTTCGGGCTGATGATCCTGCTCGTCGTCTACTACCTCCAGGACGGCATCGTCGGCTTCGTGCGCACGTTCTTCAACCTCGGCCGCCGGACCGTCAGCGCGACCGTCGACACCGCGCACGCCGACGAGGCAGCGCCGAACGAGGCGGTCTCGGCGGGCACGAGCGCGACGCCTGCAGGCGAGGTGATTCTCGACGTCAAGGGCATGCTGATGCAGTTCGGCGGCCTGAAGGCGTTGAACAACGTCGACCTGTCGGTGCAGGCGGGCACGATCCACGGCCTGATCGGGCCGAACGGTTCGGGCAAGAGCACGATGATGAACGTGCTGACCGGCATCTACGTGCCGACCTCGGGCGCCATCCTGCTGCAGGGCGACGGCATCGCCGGGCGCACGTCGAGCCGGATCGCCGCCGCCGGGATCGCCCGCACGTTCCAGAACGTGCAATTGTTCGGCGAGCTGACCTGCATCGAGAACATCATGGTCGGCCTGCACCACACCTACGCCAGCACCATCGGCGAGGTCGTGCTCGGCCTGCCGCGGGCCCGGCGCGAGGAGCACGCCGCCGCCCTGCGCGCCGCCAGCCTGCTGCGCTTCGTCGGCCTCGACGCGCTGGCGAACGAGGAGGCGCGCAACCTGCCGTACGGCAAGCAGCGCCTGCTGGAGATCGCCCGGGCGCTGGCGCTCGACCCGAAGCTGCTGCTGCTGGACGAGCCGGCCGCCGGGCTGACGGCGCCGGACATCCGCGACCTCATCGAGATCATCCGGCGCATCCGCGGCCAGGGCGTGACGCTGGTGCTGATCGAGCATCACATGGATGTCGTGATGGCGCTGTGCGACGTGGTGACCGTGCTGGATTTCGGCCAGAAGATCGCCGAGGGCACCGCCTCCGCCGTGCAGGCGGATCCCAAGGTCGCCGCGGCGTACCTCGGCGGCGCGACGGCGGAGGCGGCGTAGTGCTGGAGGTCGAGG
>CAXTPX010000727.1:0-2316 GCA_964246005.1 uncultured Burkholderiaceae bacterium
CGGCGATCGCGGTATAGCTGAAGGTCTGCGCGATGCTCACCCAGTAGCCGTTGACCGGCAGCCACGGCAGCGCGATCAACAGCAGCAGCGCGACCGCGTACGCGGCCCGCGGCGCACGAGCGATGCCGTGGTCAGCGGACATCGATCGTGCGTTCGCTGAAGAGGCCGGCCGGCTTGATCGCGATCAGGATCAGTGCGGCGAGCAACGGGTACAGATCCCCGAAGCTCGAGTCGACGTAATTCGAGCCGGCTTCCGCGATGCCGAACAGCAGGCCACCCGCGAAGATGCCGATCGGATTCGAGAGCCCACCGATGGCCGCCACGATCAATGCCTTGATGGTGAAGATCAGTCCCATCTGCGGATTGACGGTGACGAGCGGGCCGATCAGCACGCCCGCGAACGCGGCCAGCACCGCCGCGATCACGAACACCGATACCTTGACGCGTTGTGTATGAATGCCGAGCAGCGAAGCCACGTCCGGATTGAACGCAACGGTCTGGATGCACTTGCCCCAGCGCGAGCGGAACATGAACAGGTAGAAGCCCAGCACCACGGCACTCGCGACGACGATCACCAGCAGTTCCTCGACGAACACGCCGACGCCGAAGAAGCGGACGACGTTGTCGCGCTGGCCGGTGAAGAGCGGCGGACTGTATTGCGACGACTTGCCGTAGAACAGCTCGATCACGTTCTGCACGATCAGCGCGACGCCCGCGGTCGTGAGGATCCACGCATACGAGCCGACGGTGCTGCGGCGCTTCCGCTCGAGCGGCCGGACCGCGACGCGATAGAGCAGCCAGCCCATCAGCGCGAGACAAGCGACCACGCAGACGATCGCGAGCGGCAGCGACAGGTGGGCCGCCCGCGTCGCGATCGTCAGATAGGCGGCGGCCATCATGAAGTCGCCCTGGCCGAAGTTGACGCGATGGGTCGCGAGATGGGTCACGTACAACCCGAGCGCGACGAGCGCATAGATCGCGCCCATCGCGAGACCGCCCAGCAGCAGCTGGACGAGGTCGGCGGCGTGCATTGCCTGCTATTTCAGCCGGACCACGGTGCCGTTCTTCCAGACGCCGAGGAACACGTCCTGACGGTTCAGGCACTCGTGCGACGTCGGACTGAACGGCTTGGCCGGTGTCGCCGAGATGGCTTCGATGCCCGAGATGTTCTCGATCGCGTTGCGGATCGTGACGGGGTCGGACTTGCCGACGGTGTCGATCGCCTTGAACACGATCTGTCCCGCGTCGTAGCCGAGCGCGGCCACCACCGGCCAGCGATAGTCGCTGCCGTATTCCTTCTTCATGCGCTGGTCGAACTGCTGCGCCTTCGGTTCGCCGAGGTCGAGCGCCTGGCCCATCACGGTCCCTTCGATCGCCTCCTTGCCGACGATGTCCAACACCTTCTGCGACGACAGACCCCAGTTGCCCGCGATGACCGGCTTGTAGTTGATGCGCGGCATCGGCCGGAACGGCATCTCGAACGACTCGTGGAAGTCGAGGACCAGCTGCGCGCCCGCGTCGCGCAGCTTCAGCATCTGCGGCGTCAGGTCGTTGACGCCGGGCGCGGCCGCCTCGTTGCCGACCAGCGGCTTGCCGCGCGTCTTCAGGCCTTCCTCGATGTCGGTCGCCGCGAAGTTGCCGTAGCCGGTGGTCGAATGCAGCAGGCCGATCTTCTGGAAGTTCTTCGCGCCCCAGTCGAGCATCGCGTCGATCTGGAAGCGCTCGACCATCGAGCAGCGAAAGATATAGCTCGGCTTCTGGTCGATGAACTGGGTCGTGATGTTGGTCGCGATCGACGGCCCGGCCATCAGCGGCACGCCGGCCTTCTGGAACAGCGGCGCCATCGCGACGACGTTGCCGCTGCTGACGGTGCCGATCACGACCGCCGCCGAGTCGCTCTGGATGAGCCGCTGCGCGAGAGAGACGGCGCGTTGCGGATTGGCCTCGTCGTCGTAGACCACGAGCTCGATCTTCGTCTTGCCGCCCTTCGCCTGGTAGTCCTTCAACGCGAGCTTGATGCCTTGCAGGTACGACTCGCCGAAGTCGACGATCGCCGGTGGTCCGCTCAGGCCCTCGATGACGCCGACCTTGACCTGGGCGGATGCCGCCGTCGAACCCGCGAGGACCGCCACCAGCGCTGCTGCATGCGAAAGCTTCATGTTGTCTCCCTCGTTATTGTCGGTACCGAACCTGCTAGCGACCCTTGAAGTCCGCTTCGCGCCGCTCGCGGAACGACGTCGTGCCTTCGGCGAGGTCCTCCGTCATGCCGAAGTCGTGGAAGGAGCGCGACTCGAGCCGCAGCGCCGCGTCCATCGG
>CAXTPX010000728.1:0-2311 GCA_964246005.1 uncultured Burkholderiaceae bacterium
GCCAGCTCGCGGCCGCGCTTGATGGTCATGGCCGTATACATCGCTGCAGCGGGTCGCGTGACCGGCGCGATCGTGGCGCGACTGCCGAGCAACGCGACGAGCGTGCCGACGATGCCTGCGCCGATCAGTCCCGCGCGACGGACGAGGCCGGTCCGCCGCCGACGCGCACCGGCGAGGGTCGCTTCGTTCGCGGCCGGCGGCGCCGCTGCCGTCGCCGCAGCGACAGGCGATGGCAGAGGATTCAACGCCGCCCGGACGACCTCCGCCGTGAACGGCGGCTGCCGGAAGCGCACGCCGGTCGCGTCGAAGATCGCGTTCGCGATGGCCGCGGTACCGGGCACCGAGGCCGACTCCCCGGCGCCGAGCGGCGGCTGGTCGTCGCGCGGCATCGTCACGACGTCGATCACCGGCACATCGCGAAAATTCAGGATCGGATAGCTCCCCCACTCGCGCGTCGCGACCGCGTGCGTCGCCATGTCGGTGCGGACTTCCTCGAGCAGCGCGCGGCTGGTGGTCTGGATCACGTTGCCGTGCGCCTGGTGCCGCACGCCGGCCGGGTTGATCATCAGTCCGGCGTCCTGCCCGACGACGACGCGTCGCACGTGCACTTCGCCGGTGACGCGGTTCACGTCGACGTCCGCGACCCAGGCGGACCATGCGGCGCCGAAGCCGGGCCACGCGCTGTGCACGTAGCGCGCGTAGGCCCCACCCCGACCGTCTAGCAGGTCGCCGGTCGCGCCCTGCTGCCGCGGCTCGCGATGCGCGATCCAGCCGGCCTTCGCCGCCGTGGCCTCGATCAGCGCATGTGCGCGCGGGTCGGAGAGGTGCTGCAACCGCCAAGCGACCGGATCGACGCCCGCCGCCGTCGCGAGTTCGTCGACGTACGACTCGTGCGCGAACGAGTTCGGCAGTGCCGACACGCCGCGCAACCAAGATGCGCGCAGGATCGGCGCCATGTCGTTGACGGTGACGCGCAGATCCTCGTAGTCGTACGGCGGCCGCGCGGTGCGATCGCCCATCTCGAACGCATGCGGCAACGGCTCGACGGTGCGCGTCAGCAGCAGCGCCAGCGTCGGCGCACCGTTCGACGGATACGACGTCGCGAAGTCGTAAGCCGCCACCGACCCGTCCGCGTCGAGCCCGCCGCGGACCGTCATCCATTGCGCGGCACCCTTCGGCTCCCACAGGTGCTCCTGCTCGCGCGAGAGCTGCACGCGCACCGGCTCGCCCACCGCGCGCGACAGCAACGCGGCGTCGGCTGCCACATCGTCGGCGCCGTTGCGGCCGTAGCAGCCGGCGGCCTCAAGGCGGATCACGTCGACCTCGACCGCTTCGACCGCGACCAGTTGCGCGAGGTCGGCCCGCAACACGTGCGGGTTCTGCGTGCCGGCCCAGACAGTCAGGCGATGCGGACCCTCGGCGTGCCAATGCGCGACCGCGCACGAAGGACCGATCGACGCGTGCAACTGGTACGGCCAGACGTACGTGCGGTCCATCGGCACCGCGGCGCCCGCGCGTCCCGCGTCGACATCGCCTTCGTCGACGACGCGTCGCGCGGTCGACGGGTTCGCGCTCAGGGCCGTGACGATGTCGTCCGTCCGCGGCAACGACGGCCACGGCTTCCAGGTCACGTGGAGTCGTGCCGCGGCGAGCTCGGCATGTTCCTCGCGCTCGGCCACCACGCCGACGAAGTCGCGGATCACGACGACCGCGCGAATGCCGGGGATGTGCGCGATGGTCGACTCGTCGACCTTCTCGAGCGTGTTGCCGATGAAGTCGCCGTGATCGGCACCGGCGTACGGCGGTCGCACGACGCGACCGTGCAGCATGCCGGGCACGCGCACGTCGTGCACGAAGACTGCATCGCCGGTCGCCTTCGCCGGGATGTCGACGCGAGGCATCGAGCGACCGACGACGCGATAGTCCGCGACTGCCTTGACCGGCGCATCGGGGTCGAGGTGCAGGACGACGCGCTCGCCTTCGATGAGCGTCGCGTACGCGATCGAACGATCGTCGTTCGACCGGACGATGCCGTCGACGACCGTCAACGTCGCCCGATCCACACCGAGACGCTTTGCGGCTTTGCCGACCAGAAACGCACGGGCCTGCGCGGCGGCAAGACGCAGCGGCACCGCATGCACCTGGATCGACGCGCTCGCGATCGTCGCTCCCTGGTTCGGCACCCTCGCGGTGTCGCCCATCACGATCTCGACCCCGCCCATCGGCACGTCGAGATCTTCGGCGACGATCTGCGTCAGCGCAGTACGGAGGCCGGTGCCAAGTGTTTCTTGCCCTGGTACGGCGACCACCG
>CAXTPX010000729.1:0-2309 GCA_964246005.1 uncultured Burkholderiaceae bacterium
GCGCAACGTCTTCATCAGCAGCGCGACGTCGCCGCTCGCGATCGCCGAACTGCAGCGCGCGCTCGGTCCGATCCGCATCGTCGAAGTGGCGCGCGACGCGCTCGAGAAGGCCATCTCGAAGGGCTATGCCACCGACGACGGCGCGTCCGCCCGCGTCGTCGACGAGGTCGACGCATCGCTCGACCTGTCGCGGCTGATGCAGGACGTGCCGGAGATCGAGGACCTGCTCGAGGCCGAGGACAACGCACCGGTGATCCGCCTGATCAACGCGCTCTTCACCGAGGCGGCGCGCGAGGGCGCCTCCGACATCCACCTCGAGCCGTTCGAGACGCATTCGGTCGTGCGCTTTCGCGTCGACGGCACATTGCGCGACATCGTGCGGCCGCGGCGACAACTGCACTCGGCGCTGATCTCGCGCATCAAGATCATGGCCAACCTCGACATCGCCGAGAAGCGGCTGCCGCAGGACGGGCGCATCTCGCTCAGGGTCGCAGGACGACCCCTCGACGTCCGCGTGTCGACCCTGCCGGTCGGCAACAGTCCGTCGCAACCCGAACGCGCCGTGCTGCGCCTGCTCGACAAGGAAGCAGGACGGCTCGACCTGACCGCGCTCGGCATGGGGCGCGAGACGCTCGCGACCTTCGACGCGCTGATCAGGCAGCCGCACGGCATTGTGCTGGTCACCGGCCCGACCGGCTCGGGCAAGACGACGACCTTGTACGCGGCGCTCGCGCGCATCGACGCGTCGACGACCAACATCCTCACGGTCGAGGACCCGATCGAATACGAGCTGCCGGCGATCGGCCAGACCCAGGTCAACGCGCGCATCGGGATGACGTTCGCGGCCGCGCTCCGCGCGATCCTGCGGCAGGACCCCGACGTGATCATGATCGGCGAGATCCGCGACCTCGAGACCGCACAGATCGCCGTGCAGGCATCGCTGACCGGTCACCTCGTGCTCGCCACGCTGCACACCAACGACGCGGTATCCGCGGCGACGCGGCTCGCGGACATGGGCGTCGAGCCGTTCCTGCTGTCGTCGAGCCTGCTCGGCGTCGTGGCGCAGCGACTGGTGCGCAAGCTGTGCGAGGTCTGCAAGGTCGAGAAACTTGATAGCGCCGGGCACCGCGAGTGGCATCCTGTCGGCTGCCCGGCCTGCGGCCAGACCGGCTACCAGGGCCGGACCGGTATCTACGAACTGATGCGCATCGACGACCGGCTGCGCGACATGGTGCACGATCAGTCCGGCGAGCCGGCGCTGCGCGAAGCGGCGAAGGTGCAGGGGATGCGGAACCTGCGCGAGGATGGCGACCGCTGGATCGCGAGTGGCGTCACGAGCCGCGAGGAGGTTTTCCGGGTGACGCGCGATTGAGCGATCCCGCGTACGGTCGCCGCTGACGCGACAGCGGGTCATCGGGCGCTTCGCCGATGGCCGGACGCGTGCAACACTTCGTCGTCGAGAACCAACTGCCGCTGCCCCCGCGGACCGATCGTGAAATCGTTGCTCTTCATCGTCGCCGTGCTGTTGCTGATCCTGATCGCGCGGGTGTTTCTCCGTGCGCTCGCGAAGCAGCGCGTCGATGCGGGCGACTGGCCGTTCACGGCGACCCGGCCGCTGTCGCGCGTCGAGCAGGTGCTGTACTACCGCCTCGCGCAGACGTTGCCGGACCACGTGGTGCTCGCGCAGGTGCCGCTGTCGCAGTTCCTGCGCGTTCGCAAGGGCAGCACCTGGCGCGAGTGGCACAACCGCATCAGCCAGAAGAGCATCGACTTCCTGATCTGCGACCGCGACTTCACCGTGGTGGCCGGCATCGAACTCGACGACGCGTCGCACGACAGCGCGATCCGCAGCAAGGCCGACGTGACGAAGGGCCGGGCGCTCGCCGCCGCGCGTGTTCCGCTGGTTCGCTGGCGCACGACGGCGTTGCCGGACGCGGCGACGATCCGCTCGGTCATCGACGAGATCCGGCGCGACCGGGGCGACGATCTCGCGGCGGTGACCGTCGTCCGCGTCGAGCCGGGGCTGAACGCCAGCCACATCGAAGCGAGCAACGACGCCTCGATGTTCCACGAGGAGATCAAGAAGTGATGCGGGCCCCGCTGCACGCGGGCGTCGGACGGCTGCGTTGACCGCCTTCCGCTACGAAGCCGCGGAAGACTCGGGCCGCATCCGGACCGGTGTCGTCGATGCGGACAGTCCCCGGCTGGCCCGGGCGGGACTGCGGCAGCAGGGCCTGACGCCGCTGTCGGTCGAGGCGCTGAGCGCGTCGAACGACGCGGTCCGGAACGATCCCAATTACGTGGGGCTG
>CAXTPX010000730.1:0-2303 GCA_964246005.1 uncultured Burkholderiaceae bacterium
TTCGGACGCTCGTCGCACGACCTTCGCTCTGCCACGTCCGGCTCCGTACCTTTCATTCGCACATAGAGCATGAGCACGATTCCCATCACGGTTCGCGGCGCCGAGTTGATGAAGCAGGAGCTTCATCAACTGAAGTCCGTCGAACGGCCCAACGTCATCAACGCGATCGCCGAGGCGCGTGCGCACGGCGACCTGTCGGAGAACGCCGACTACGACGCGGCGAAGGAGCGACAGGGCTTCATCGAAGGGCGCATCCAGGATCTCGAGGGCAAGCTGTCGAACGCGCGCGTGATCGATCCCGCGACGCTCGATGCCGAAGGGCGCATCGTCTTCGGCAGCACGGTCGAGCTCGAAGACCTCGGGTCGAGCGCGAAGGTGGTCTACCAGATCGTCGGCGACGACGAAGCCGACATCAAGGTCGGCAAGATCTCGATCTCGAGTCCGGTCGCGCGAGCGCTGATCAACAAGGTCGAGGGCGACGTCGCCGAGGTGCAGGCGCCCGGCGGCTTGCGCGAATACGAAGTGCTCGCCGTCCGCTACGTCTGACTTCGGGAGATCCTTTGTCCATCGATCGTGCCCGCTACGCGAGACAGGCCGCTTCGCTCGTCTCGGCCGCGGCGCTGGGCGCGCTGCTCTTCTCCGTCCGCGTCGCGACCTCGGTCTTCCACGACATGCCGAACGATCGCGCGCTCGCCGGTCGCATCGCGGGGCGGGCCTTCACGGGCGCGTACTGGATCGCGATTGTCGCAGCAGTCGTCGCGATCGTCGTCGTGCTGACCACGCGCTCGCGGAGGGGGCGGATCGATGCGTGGCTGGCGGGCTCGCTGCTGTCGATGGGACTCCTGCAACTGTTCATGATCGCACCGGCGATCGCGCAGCATGGCGTCGGATGGCCGGGATCGTTCGCGAGCCTCCATGCGGTCGGCGGCGTGCTGCACGTCGCACTCGCGCTCTTCGCGCTGATCCTCGCGTGGCGCCTGCTCGACATCGTCGATGAATCACCGCAGCCGACCGCGCGCCGGCCCCAGCCGGCCTCGACGTCGATCGGGGTCGCCTGATCAGCGGTTCTGGAAGACCTTCTTCGTCGAACGTTGGCCGTTCTTCCGGACGCGGGCCGTGCGGGGCGGGCTGTCGCCGGCCTTGAACTTGCGGGTCGAGATGCGACTGTCCGGCTGCCGAACGCGGGCCTTGGCCTTGCGGGCGATCGTGGCCGAGCGGAACAGCGGCTCGTCCGGCGCGATCGGCTTCTGGCGATAGAACACGAGCAGTTTGCCGATCGTCTGCACGGGCGCCGCCCCGAGCTCGAGGGCGATGCGTTCGCGCATCGCGAGGCGGGCTTCGCGATCGTCGCCGGCGACGCGCACCTTGATCAGTTCGTGCGCCGAGAGGCTGCGGTCGACTTCGGCCAGGACGCCCGGCGTGAGCCCGGCGTCACCGACGAGGACGACCGGGTCGAGTGCGTGGGCACGGGCCTTCAGCGTCTTGCGTTCGGTGGGGCTGAGGGACTGCGGCATGATGATCGACGGGGAGTGACGTGGACGAGCGAGCATAACAAGCAATGGCGAAGAACAAGTTCAATCATGCGTGGCTGCACGATCACATCAACGATCCGTACGTCAAGCTCGCCCAGAAGCACGGTTATCGCGCACGCGCTGCATTCAAGCTGAAGGAGATCGACGACGTCGACCGGCTGATCCGACCCGGCGACGTCGTCGTCGACCTCGGCGCCGCGCCCGGGTCGTGGTCGCAATACGTACGGGAGCGGCTCAGGAAGGGCGAGACGATTTCGGGCCGCATCATCGCGCTCGACCTGCTGCCGATGGAGCCCATCGCCGACGTCGACTTCTTCCAGGGCGACTTCCGCGAAGACGAAGTCCTGTTGCAACTCGAAGCACGTCTCGCCGACCTCGTCGCGGCGTCGCCCGACGGGCGCTGCGTCGACCTTGTCCTTTCGGACATGGCCCCCAACCTTTCCGGAGTCGGGCTCGCGGACGCCGCTCGGATGCAGCACGTGATCGAACTGGCGAGCGATTTCGCGGTCAGGTACCTGAAGCCGAAGGGCGCATTGCTGGTCAAGGCGTTCCACGGCAGCGGTTACAGTCAGATCGTCGAAGCGTTGAAGCGGGACTTCGTGACCGTCGCACCGCGCAAACCGAAAGCGTCTCGCGACCGTTCGTCGGAAACCTTCGTCCTTGCGAGGGGGTTGAAGCGTCTGGTGTAGGCAGTTTCGGTTTAGATTGCAGGGTTGCTCGTCGTTATCGAATCGCGACGGCAGCGGGATCGCCGAGCGATTAGAATCCGTG
>CAXTPX010000731.1:0-2300 GCA_964246005.1 uncultured Burkholderiaceae bacterium
CGAGCCTCTCGATCCGCTGCATGCGGCTGCAACCGACGCCGGCGCCACCCACGAGAAGGTCGGCCTGCGCTTTCGCCTGATGCTGTTCGTGCGCCGCTTCTGGCAGCCGACCAGTGCGTGCATGACCTGCATGCCCGGCAGCCTGATGAACCTGCCGAGTCTCGTCCACTGGGAAATCGCGTTGCGGACCGGGCTCGTCACCGGCGTGCTCGCGCTGCTGCTGAGCTTCACGCCGTTCATCAAGGTGTTCCGCCACCGCTACGGCAACGCGCTCGCGGTCGGTTGCCTGACGGCGCTGGGCGATGCCTATTCGCATCCCGATCACTACGGCGGCATGCATGTGGAGGCGTTGGTGACCGGTGCGGTCTCGGGCGTGTTGACGCTGGTCGGGAGCTACCTGCTGGAGGACCATGGCCGACGCGTGCGAGCCGCATGGCGGGCCCTGTTCCCGTAGCCGACCGGCCGGGCGCGATGCGGATCTTCGAATCGATCCTGGCGCTGCTGGTCGTCGCCGTCGGCCTCGCGGCACTCGCGCGGCGCTGGCATGCACCGTACCCCGCACTCCTCGCAGGTCTCGGCGTCGCACTCGCGCTGACGCCGGGCATGCCGCACATCGACCTCGATCCGCAGCTCGCGCTGGCGCTCTTCGTCGCACCGGTGCTGCTCGACGCCGCGTACGACACGTCGACCCGCGACCTGCGCGACAACTGGTTGCCGATCACCGGGCTCGTCGTCGTCGCGGTGGGCGTCACGACGGCAACGGTCGCGTGGGCCGTGAAGGCGATGGTCCCGGCGCTGCCTTGGGCCGCCGTGATCGCGCTCGGTGCGATCGTCGCGCCGCCGGATGCGGCTGCAGCGACCGCGGTACTGCGGGAGGCCCGATTGCCGCATCGCCTGTCGCAGATCCTCGGAGGCGAGAGCCTCTTCAACGATGCGACGGCGCTCCTGATCTACCGCCTCGCGGTCGCCGCCGCGGTCGGCGACGGCGTGACGCCGACGACCGCGATCCCGACGATGGCGCTGGTCGTCGTCGGCAGCGTCGTCGCGGGCTTCACGACGGCGAAGCTCTTCATGCTCGTCAGCCGCCGCATCGAGGACATCCCGACCGCGATCGTGCTGCAGATCTCGGCGACGTTCGGGGTGTGGATCGCCGCGGAGCGCATCGGCCTGTCGGGCATCCTGACGGTCGTCGCGTACGCGATCACGATCGCGCGCTCGGCGCCGCACACGACGCCCGCGCGCATCCGCGTGCCGTCGTACGCGGTGTAGGAGACGATGGTCTTCGTCCTCAACGTGCTCGCGTTCATCCTGATCGGCCTGCAGCTCGGTCCGATCATCGAGCACCTGTCGCGCGACGAGCGATCGACGTATGCGGAGGTCGCGGTCGCCGTGCTCGCGGTGGTGATCGTCACGCGCATCGTCTGGGTGATGTCGTTCTACACGCTGACCCGCAGCCGGGGCGTGCCGTCGGCCCGGACACGACGCACCGCATCGCGCGCGTCGACGCGCGCGGCGACCCTCTCGCAACCGAGCGTCCAGGGCGGCGTCCTCGTCTCGTGGTGCGGCATGCGCGGCATCGTCACGCTCGCGGCCGCGCTCGCGCTGCCGGCCGGCGATCATCCTTTTCCGGGGCGGCCGCTGATCCTCGTGACCGCGTTCACGGTCGTGCTCGGTACGTTGGTGTTGCAGGGCCTGACGCTACGGCCCCTGCTCGCCTGGCTCGAGCTCCACGACGACGGACCGGTCGAGCACGAGGTCGACGAGGCGCGCGAAGCGGCGCTGCGCGCCGCGCTCGGGACCATCGACGGCGACGGGACCAAGCCTGCCCGGGCCTTGCGCTACGAACTGGAGGAGCTGCTGTCGAACAGCGCCGAAGCCGAGCTCGGATCGCCCGGCGAGCCGGCGATGCCGGTCCTCCGCCAGCGCGCGGTCGACGCGGCGCGCGCGGAGATCAAGCGGCTGCGCTTCGACGAGATCATCGGCGACGACGCCTATCACCGCGTCGAGCTGGTGCTGGACCGGACGGAGTTGTATGCCGAGACCGGACGGAGCCGATCGGCGGACGGCTGATCAAGGTCCGGCCGCCTGCATCGCCTGCAGCAGCTGCGCGACAGCCGCGATCGCGATGACCGGCGGCTCCTTGCCGCGGATGCCGTCGATGCCGATCGGGCACGTCATGCGCGCGAGCGCCGCGGCTTCGATGCCACGGCGCGACAGTTGCTGCTCGAAGCGACGACGCTTCGTCGCCGAACCGATCAGCCCGAGAAAGCCGAAGTCGCCGCGTCGCAGGATCGCTTCGA
>CAXTPX010000732.1:0-2298 GCA_964246005.1 uncultured Burkholderiaceae bacterium
CCCATCCTTGACCGTGCACTCGCCGTACAGCGCCGCCGACAGCCCGTAGACGAACGAGCCTTCCACCTGCGCCTCGATCTGCTGCGGATTGACCGCATGACCCGGATCGGTCGCGGCCACGATGCGATGGATCGTCAACTCGCCGTCGTCGCTGACCGACACCTCCGCGACCGCCGCGACGTAGCTGCCGAAGCCCATCGTCTGCGCGAGGCCGCGATAGACGCCCTTCGGGGCCGGCTTGTCCCATCCGGCCCGCTCGACGGCCGCTTCGAGCACGGCCAGGTGCTTCGGGCTCTGCGCCATCAGCTTGCGGCGCAGGGTCAGCGGATCCTGGCGCGTCGCATGGGCCACCTCGTCGATGAAGCACTCGAGATACAGCGTGTTCTGGTTCAGGTTGACGCCGCGCCAGAAGCCCGCCGGCACGTGCGGGTTGCGCATCGCGTGATCGATCAGCACGGCCGGGAACGTGTAGCCGATCGACGCTTCGGGGCCCGGCGCATTGAGACCCTGGAACACGACGGGGTCCTTGCCGTTGACGAGGTTCTGCGGCGCGATCGACGCGAGGATCGACTGTCCCGAGATCCGCATGTGGAAGCCCGTCACGTCGCCCCGCTCGTCCACGCCGGCGGTCAGCTTGCACTGCGTGACCGGGTGGTACTTGCCGTGCGCCATGTCCTCTTCGCGCGACCAGATCAGCTTCACCGGCGTGCCGGGCATCTGCTTCGCGATCGCGACCGCCTGCTGGATCCAGTCGACCGCACCGCGCCGGCCGAAGCCGCCCCCGAGCAACTGCTTGTAGACGTCGCACTGGGCGAGCGGCAGCCCCGCCGCCTCGGCGGTGGCGGCCAGTGCGGCCTCGCCGTTCTGCGTCGGCGTCCACACCTCGCAGCGATCCGGCGTCCAAAGCGCGACGGCGTTCATCGTCTCCATCGTCGCGTGGTTCTGGTGCGGATACGAATACACGGCCTCGATGCGGCGCGGTGCGGCGGCGATCGCGGCACGCGCATCGCCTGCCGACTGCCCGACGATCGCGTCGTTCGCATCGAGCCCGGCCTTCAACGTCTCGGCGAAAGCCGCGCTGGTCGCGCCGGCGTTCGCGCCGAAGTCCCATTCGATCTTCAGCGCCTCGAGGCCCTTCTTCGCGTGCCACCACGTGTCGGCCACGACCGCGACCGCGGACTCGCCGACGCGCACCACGCGCTTCACGCCCGGCTTGCCGAGCGCAGCGGTGTCGTCGACGCCGCGGACCGTGCCGCCGAAGACGGGACAGTCGACGATCGCCGCGTTCAGCATGCCGGGCAACACGAGATCGCTGCCGTAGATCTGCGCGCCGGTCGTCTTGTCGACGGTGTCGAGCCGGGCGAGACGCTTGCCGGCGATCTTCCAGTCCTTCGGATCCTTCAGCACGACGTCGGTCGGCGGCGTCAGCGTCGCGGCGACGGCCGCGACCTTGCCGTACGTGATCGTGCGTCCGGTCGGCACGTGCGTGATGACGCTGGACGCGGCACGACACTCGGCCACCGGAACCTGCCAGCCGTTGGCCGCGGCCTGGACCAGCATCAGGCGGGCGGCCGCGCCACCCTTCCGTACGTACTCCTGCGACCCGCGCACGCCGCGGCTGCCACCGGTGGAGAAGTCGCCCCAGATACGTTTCCGCGCGAGGTTCGCGCCGGGCGTCGGGTATTCGGTCGTGACGCGCGTCCAGTCGCAGTCGAGTTCTTCGGCGACCAGTTGCGCGAGTCCGGTCAGCGAACCCTGTCCCATCTCGGAACGCGCGATGCGGATGACGACCGTGTCGTCGGGCTTGACGACGACCCAGGCGTTCAGCTCCGGCGAGCCGCCCGCCTGCGCCGCCGCGCGCAGGGGGAAGCCGAAGACGAAGGCGCCCGAGAAGGCGCCTGCAACCGCGGTGCCGAGGAACTCGCGACGGGTGACCCGGAAGCCGTCGACGACCTTCGTCGCGGCGCTCACGAAACGCTCCGATCCAGGTGGATCACGTCGACGCTCGCGGTCCGCGGTTCGCCCGCGGCGACCTTGATCGCGGCGCGGACCCGGTTGTACGTCCCGCAGCGACAGATGTTCGTGATGGCCTCGTCGATCTGCCGGTCGGTCGGCCGCGGCACCTCACGCAACAGCGCGGCGGCGGCCATGATCATCCCCGACTGGCAGAAGCCGCACTGCGGCACGTCGAGCGCGACCCACGCCTTCTGGACCGGATGCGATCCGGCCGGCGCGAGGCCTTCGATCGTCACGACCTTCGCCGTCGACGCGACCGATCCGACGGGCCGGACGCAGCTA
>CAXTPX010000733.1:0-2292 GCA_964246005.1 uncultured Burkholderiaceae bacterium
TTGCTCGGCGAGCCAATCGCGGGCGAGCAACTGGACGAAGCGCGGGTCGCTGCGGATCTCGGCCACGTCGCGCGGCCGTTCGAGGTCGATGTCGAAGCTCGCGATCGGTCGCGTCGCCGGGCCGGCCGACAGCACGATCACGCGATCGGACAAGGCGATCGCCTCGTCGAGATCGTGCGTGATGAACAGCACGGCCTTGCGGCTCGCCTGCCAGATCGCGAGCAGCTCGTTCTCCATCAGCTGCCGGGTCTGGATGTCGAGCGCCGAGAACGGCTCGTCCATCAGCACGATGTCGGGATCGAGGACGAGCGTCTGCGCGAGCGCGACGCGCTTCCGCATGCCGCCCGACAACTGATGCGGGAAGCGGTCCTCGAAGCCGGCGAGGCCGACCCGCGCGAGCCAGTCGCGCGCCAGCGCGCCGGCTTCCGCGCGGTCCGCGCCGCGGAATTCGAGCCCGGCCGTCACGTTGTCGAGCGCGCTCCGCCACGGCATCAGCGCCTCGGCCTGGAACATGTAGCCGGCGCGACGGTTGACCGAACCCTTGCTTGCATCGAGCGGCACGCCGAACACGCGCACCTCGCCGGCCGAAGGCGCGAGCAGGCCTGCCGCGACGTTGAGCAGCGTCGACTTGCCGCACCCCGTGGGTCCGACGACCGAGACGAACTCGCCAGGCCCGACCGACAGCGTGACATCCTCGACGGCCGTGTAGCGCTGGTCGGACCGATCGTCGGCGCCCGACGTCCGGAATGTGCAGGTGACGCGCTCGAACGCGAGAGCCGCCTCGGCAGATGACGTCACTTGTACTTCTGGCCCGCCCTGCTCGCGAACTCGTTCGTGAAGGTGTCGACGAGCCGGATCTTCGCCGGATCGAGCTTCGCATCGAAGCTCGCGAGCGCCTTCGCGGCCGTCTTCGGCCCGGACTCGGGCATCAGTCCGTCAGGCGAGTAGGCATCGCGCTGGCTCGCGAACGCGGCGAGATACAACGCCTTGTCGCCGAGTTGATAGTTCTCGGGCACGGTCTTCAGCACGTCGGACGGACCGGCCTTCGCGAGCCAGTGGTCCGCGCGCACGATCGCGTTCGCGAGCGCCTGCGTCGTGCGGGGGTACTTCGTGATGAAGTCGTCGAACGCATACAACGTCGCGGCCGGCATCGCGCCGCCGAACAGGTCCTGCGTTCCCTTCGCGCTCCGTGTCGAGACGAGCACCTTCACCTCGTTCTTCTGCTCGAGCATCGTCATCACCGGTTCGATGTTCGACATGCCGTCGATCTGGCCGCTGCGGAGCGCCGCGAGCGAGCCGGCGCCGGTGCCCACGCCGATCACCGACACGTCGGACGGCTTGAGGCCGCCCTTCGCGAGGTAGGTGTTGAGAGCGACGTTGGTCGACGAGCCGGGTGCGGAGACGCCGATCTTCAGGCCCTTCAGGTCCTTCGGGCCGTTGACGCTCGCCGCTTTCGCCGACGCGACGGCGATCGTGATCGCCGGCGATTGGCCCATCAGCGCGAAGGAGCGGATGTGCTGTCCCTTCGACTGCATGTTGATCGTGTGCTCGTACGCGCCGGCGACGACGTCGACGCTGCCGCCGACCAGCGCTTCGAGCGCCTTCGCACCGCCGGCGAAGTCGCTGATCTCGACGGTCAGGCCCTCGTCCTTGAAGTAGCCGAGCCGTTCGGCGATCGTCAGCGGCAGGTAGTAGAGCCCGGCCTTGCCGCCGACGGCGATCGACACGTTGGGTTTCTCGGGCGCCTGCGCCGAAGCACCACGGGAAGCCGCAACGAACATCGACGCGGCGGCCAATGCGACGCACCAGAGCCGGCGGTGCCGGGCAATCGAATGTGTGTTCAAGCGGGTCTCCACGGCGCCTGCATCCGGCCTGCGTCAGTCGCAGTGGTGCGGTCCTGTCTCGCCGTGATTCTAAAGCCAGGGTGACGACGGACCCTCAGCCTTTCAGACGAACCAGCGCGCCGAGGCCGAGCACCTTGGTCGGTTGCGGCGAACCACCGGCCGGCTCGAGCGACAGGCCCAGGGCCTTGACGTGCGTCAGTTGCGCCGCGTCGGCCGTCGTGACCCGGATGGGCTGGCCGTCGACCGGCATCGGCATCAGCCCGAGCGACAGCAGTCCCGGGGCGTCGTCGGTCGCCATCCATAGTTGCAGCGCCTTTCCCTCGTCGACCGTCACGCCTGCCGCGACCTGCACGATCAGCGCGTCGCCGCTCTTCGGTTCCATCACCACGGCGACGGGGGTGCCACCCTTCTTGTCGACCAGCAACGCGACGGCGCGCGGCAGCGCGTC
>CAXTPX010000734.1:0-2290 GCA_964246005.1 uncultured Burkholderiaceae bacterium
GCGGTCGACGAGCGGGGTCAGCGCGAACGCGAGGTAGGCGCCCAGCATGTAGAAGCTGCCGTGCGCGAGGTTGATCACCCCCATGATCCCGAAGATCAGCGTCAGGCCGGACGCGACCAGGAACAGCAGCAGGCCGTACTGGACGGCGTTGAGGCACTGGATGAGGAAGGTGGGGAAGTCCATCTAGCTCTGCGAGAACAGCAGGCGTCTCACCGCATCGAGCACCGTCGTTCCCGTGAACGCGGGAACGACGAAGCGGGGTGATCCGCTCGACATCAGCTCTTGCAGCCCCGTGCCGGATCGCTCAACGCCTTGATCGCGATCCCATCGACCTTGTTCTCCTTGCCCACCACCTTGCGCAGATAGATGTCCTGTACCGGGTTGTGCGCCTTGCTGATCGTGAACGTGCCGCGCGGGCTGTCGATCCTGGCCTTCTCGATGGCGGCCGCGAACTCGGGCTTCTTCGACACGTCGCCGTTGACGGCCTTGAGGCCGATCGCGAGCATCTGCGCGGCGTCGTAACCCTGCACCGCGTACACGTCCGGTTGCAGCTTGTAGGTCTTCGCGTAGGCGAGACGGAAGGCATTGTCGCGCGGCGTGTTCAGGCCGTCGGCGTAATGCAGCGTCGTATACATCCCCTGCGCCGCATCGCCCTGCGCATCGAGCGTGCCGTCGGTGAGGAAGCCGGCTCCGTACAGCGGGATGCTGCGGTTCAGACCCGCGGCCGCGTAGTCCTTGACGAACTTGACCGCGCCGCCGCCTGCGAAGAACGCGTAGACGACGTCCGGCCTGGTCGACGCGATCTCGGTCAGCAGCGCCTGGAACTCGACCCCGGGGAACGGCAGGTTGAGCGCCTTGACGACGGTGCCGCCGCCCTTCTCGAACGCTTCCTTGAAGCCGTTGGTCGACTCGGTGCCGGCCGCGTAATTCCACGTGATCGTGACGGCCTTCTTCGCACCCTTCTTCGCCGCGACCTCGCCCATCGCGTAGGCCGGCTGCCAGTTCGAGAACGAGCTGCGGAAGATGTTGACGCCGCACATCGGTCCGGTGATCGCGTCGGCCCCGCCGTTCGGCACGATCAGCAGCGTGTTGCTGTCGTTCGCCGCCTTCGCCATCGCGAGCGCGGCACCCGAGTGCTCCGTCCCCACCAGCACGGCGACGTTGTCGCGCTTGATCAGCTTGTTCACGTTGTCGGTGGCCTTCGACGGCTCGGACTCGTCGTCGACCTTGACGTATTCGATCTCGCGTCCGCCGAGCTTGCCGCCCTGCTCGTCGACGTACAGCCGGAAGCCGTTCTCGATCGCGTTGCCGAGCGCCGCATAGGTCCCGGTGTACGGCAGCATGAAACCGACCTTGACCTTCGGCGCCTGCGCGGCGGTGGGAACGGCGATGGTCGCGAGCGCTGCAGCGCCCGTCATCAGCAGGGCGGCGAGGGCAGTACGTCGCGAATGGCGTGGGTTCATGAAGGGGTCTCCCTGATCAGTTGCGCTGCGATTGGTCTTGTATGGGTGAACGCCGATGTGCAGCGACGAAGTGTACGGTCGCTTCGATCACGGCTTCGGTC
The DNA here is from genome assembly GCA_964246005.1 of uncultured Burkholderiaceae bacterium. Taxonomy (GTDB): domain Bacteria; phylum Pseudomonadota; class Gammaproteobacteria; order Burkholderiales; family Burkholderiaceae_D; genus CAHJXF01. The sequence continues at coordinate 1,565 of CAXTPX010000734.1, forward strand.
CGGTCGCGGTGCGGCGAGTGACCGCAGTTGTCGAGCTTGAGCAATACGGTGTCGGCCACGACATCGGCGATGCCGTCGATGTGCGCCATCGAGCCGTACTGGTCCTGGTGTCCCTGGATCGCGAGAACCGGGCACGAGATGTCCTGCAACAGCGTGCGGATGTTCCAGCTTCGGAACGCCGGTGCGAGCCAGATGTCGTTCCATCCCCAGAACGCCGAGTCGACGTCCGCGTGATGACGCGAGAGCCTCGCGCGGAGGTCGCCATTCAGGTACGCATCCCGAGCGACGGCGATGCTGTCGACGCCGCCCTGCTCGACGTCGAGGTGCGGCGCGAGCACGACCAGGCCGGCGACGTGCGATGGGAACAGCGCGGCGTGGATCAGCGCGATCGAGCCGCCGTCGCTGTGCCCGAAGAGCCAGGGCGGTTCGGACACCACGTCGATGTCGAGCGCCGCGAGCAACAGGGGCAGCACGCGTTCCGCCTGCACGTGCATGAACGCCGGGCCCCACTTCACGTCGGTTGCACGCGGCGTCGACGTGCCATAGCCCGGTCGCGAGAACACGAGGCCGCGCTGGCCGGTTGCAGCGCACAGGCGGTCGGGAAAGTCGCGCCACATCGAGACGGACCCGAGCCCTTCGTGCAGGAAGAGCATCGTCGGCGCGTTGCTGGCCCCTTGAACGAAGCGGTACTCGATGTTGACCACCTCGCCGTCGACCGCGATCCCG
>CAXTPX010000735.1:0-2271 GCA_964246005.1 uncultured Burkholderiaceae bacterium
TCTCGCGCGTCACTGGCAACGGAAGCCGCTGCTGATCCGGGGCGCGATTGCCGACCGGTCGCAGCTCTCGGGCCTGCCGGACCGCGCCGCCCTGACCGCGATGGCGGCGCGCGACGACGTCGAATCACGCCTGATCTCGGTCGTCGACGGGCGCTGGTCGATGACCGCGGGACCCCTCGAACGCGTGCCTCGACAGAAGCGCGGCTGGACGCTGCTCGTGCAGGGCGTCAACCTGCTCGACGCCGATGCCGACGCGCTGATGCGCCGCTTCGACTTCGTTTCGGCGATGCGCCTCGACGACCTGATGATCAGTCACGCGGTCGACGGCGGCGGCGTGGGACCGCACCTCGACTCGTACGACGTCTTCCTCCTGCAGGTCGATGGGCGCCGACGCTGGCGCTGGCGCGAGCGCGCATCGACCAGCGAGGCCGATCGCGCGCTGGTCGACGATGTGCCGCTGCGCCTCCTGCGGCGCTTCGAGCCCACGCACGAGGCCATCCTCGATCCGGGCGACATGCTGTACCTGCCGCCTTCGTGCGCGCACGAAGGGGTCGCGGTCGGCGACTGCACGACCGCGTCGATCGGCTTTCGGGCGCCGTCGTGGGACGAGCTCACGCGCGAGTTCCTCTTCACGCTCGCGGAATCCGCGTGGCCGGACGGTCGGCATCGCGATGCGGGTCGCGCGGCGACCACGTCACCGGGCCGGATCGACGACGGGATGCTGGCCGCGATCGAGCAACGGTTCGCCCGCATTCGCTGGACCGCGGGCGACATCGAACGCTTCGTCGGGCGGCACTTCAGCGAACCGAAGCCGAACGTCTGGTTCGATCCGCCGCCGCCGATGGCGCGCTCGCGTTTCGCGAAGCGGGCGGCGCGCTCGGGTCTCACGCTAGATCTCCGCACGACCTTGCTCTATCGCGGGACGCGCGGCTACATTGCCGGCGAGACGTTCACGCTGCCGGCGCCGGGGCGCGCGTTGCTGCGACAACTCGCCGACCGACGCCGGCTCGATGCTGCCGCAACCCGCGCGTTGATCGGCGACCCTGTCGCGAGCGCGTTGCTGCATGACTGGTGGACCGATGGATGGCTCCACTTCGATGGAGGAACCGATGGCCCATCCTGACGTGGACCCCGCGCTGCACCCGACCGGCCAGGCGCTGATGCGCACGACGTTCGACACGCGTGCCGCGTTCGTCCTGCATCTGCAGGAGGCGCTGCAGCGCGCGCAGCGCGAGGTATGGCTCGCGGACCGCGACTTCGCGGACTGGCCACTCGCCGAGCCCGACTTCACCGCGGCGCTGCAGAGCTTCCTGCAGCAAAGCGCCGCGAACCAGTTCCGCCTGCTGACGCTCGACGCCGATCGCGTGCCGGGCGCCGCCCCGCGCTTCATGCGCATCCTTCGGGGACATGCCGCCAACGCGCAGTGTCGGGTCGTGCCGCCGCATGCGGCTTCGCGCTTCGGAGAAGCGTGCTCGATGCTGATCGCCGATCGGTCGCTGCTCGTCCGCCGCTTCCATCGCGACCACCCCCGGGGGGCGATGGAACTCGACCCTTCGGCGGCGCGACCGTGGCTCGACCAGTTCGAGACCCTGTGGGAGGAATCGTCGTCGGCGCTCGCATCGACGACCCTCGGTCTGGGATAGGCAATCGCAGGCGGACGGCAGCGAACGCGCCAAATGTCACGATTGATGGCAGACGCGAGCATGGCGTCCGTATGGGAGGGCATCCGATGCGCGTGATGGAGACCGTGCCTTATACTCCGCCGCTGCTTCGACAATCGATTCGTTGCACCAAGCCTCGCACGCCATGGCCCGACCGTCGTCTTCCCGGAGCTCACTTCGCCTTCGTCGCGAGCTCCCGACCTCGACGACTGCGGTTCGAAGCGTCAAGTGCTCGCCTAATCTCCCTAGGAAGGAATCATGAAAAAGACCCTGCTCGTTGCTTCGCTGTTGGCTGTTTCCCTCGTCGCCTGTGGCAAGAAGGAAGAGGCGACCTCCACCACCACCACGACGACGACGCCGGCTCCTGCTCCGGCCGACACGACGCCGCCGGCCGCAACCCCGGCGCCGGCGCCGGCCGACACGACGGCAACGCCGCCGGCCGCAGCGCCCGCGGACGCGACGCCGCCGGCCCCTGCACCTGCCGACAGCACGACGACGACCAAGACCGACGAAACCAAGAAGTAATCGGTTTGTTCGCGGTCGAGAAGAAGCCGGCTCTGCCGGCTTTTTTCATGGTCGCCCGGTCGGGCGCTCAGGCGATCGCGAGATC
>CAXTPX010000736.1:0-2256 GCA_964246005.1 uncultured Burkholderiaceae bacterium
GTCAGCGCTTCCTCAGTCCTCCGGTACGAACCACATCAGGCTGCTCCGCACTCGCGCGCGACCGCAGCGACCACCTGCTCGGCGATGCGATCCTGGAACGCGAACGAGTCCGCCTCGACGCTCGCCGCGGTGCCCGACCGATCGCTGTCGACGCGACTCGTATCGAAGCGGCACGACCACAACCGCTGGCTGTCCCGGGTCCGCGACAGATGCGCGACGCAGCGCATCCGGGATCCGCCCGTCACGATGCTGCCGTCGACCACATAGTCGATGCCATGAACGCTGCGCAGCGTGTCGAACGGCGCGGAACGATCGCTCAGCATCGTCGCGATCCCCGGCGCGACGACGCGGATGCCGGGTCGCGAGCCGAACACGTCGATCAACTGGTCCGCGAGGCCGACGCTGGTCGCCGCCGGTGCCGCGCCGTCGCCGCACGCGACGAACGGCAGCACGAGAACCAGCGCTTCGCCGCTCGCCGGTCCCTGATCGCAGCGCCGGATTTCGAACGTCGGGGCGTAGGTCCCGCTCGGCAGACAGATCTCCAGCGCATCGTCGCACCCTTCGCTGTCGTAGTAGCGCCGCAGCTTCAGCCGCAGCCGACGCGCCTCGACCCGCACGATCGAATCGCGCTCGCGGTCCTGGCCGTTCAGCACGCGCCCGAAGATCTCGAGCCCGATCGCCACTTCCTTCAGGCACGCGGCGCGCCCTTCGAGCGCGGCCTTCACGACGTGTCGAAGCAGCGCACGGTGCCGCGCCGAGTGACGGAACGTGCGGCTCGACAGGACCTTCGCACACGCCGCCTCGACCGCCTGCCGGCCCGGACGGACCTGCGTGCTCTCTCTCGGCGGAAGAGCGAATTCCTGGTAGCGCGCGGCAGACACGTCGGACGATGCCCGGCCCACCGTGACGAGAAGCGGGGGAGCGCGGCGATGCGACGCATCGTTGCCATCGATGGGGGAAGCGTGCGGTTCGAGACGGGCTGCAACGTTCATGTGCGATTCCGACGATGGGTGGGGTACATTGACGGATGTGATATTCGAAGCCGCAAAGGCTCATTCACGCGCAGATATTCCTTCGCCTCCCTGGGATTTCGCCCGCTCGAAGCGGTCCGCATCCCCGGCCGACATTGGCCGGGTGCATGAGGGAGACTCGATGACGTCAGACGCGCCGCCGCCGGAGCACGAACCCCGCAGCGAGCCCGCAGCGAGCGCGGGCCGCTTCGACCAGGCGTTCGAAGCGGTGTACCCGGCACTCAACCGCATCGCGCAGTCGTACATGTGGCGCGAACGGAGCGAACACACGCTGCAGGCCACGGCCCTTGTCAGCGAGACCTACCTGCGGCTGCGCAAGGACATCGCCTGCGACTGGAAGGATCCGGAACACCTGCTCGGCATCGCCGCGCGCTCGATGCGGCAGGTCCTCGTCGAGCATGCACGGGCGCGCGGGGCCGACAAGCGCGGTGCGAATCCGGTGCACGTGACGCTGTCGGCCGCGCGCGACGTGGCGGGCAGCGCGACATCGGACGCCGACCTGCTCGCGCTCGACGAAGCGATCGATGCGCTCGAGCGAAGCAATGCGCGGCAGGCGACCGTCGTGCAGCTGCGCTACTTCGGCGGCCTGTCGATCGACGAGACCGCGGCCGCGATGAACCTGTCGCCGGCGACGGTCAAGCGCGAATGGACGCTCGCGCGGCTCTGGCTGTTGCGCGGGCTGCAGGGCGAAGCGCAGCGTGGATAACCTGCGCGACGCGATGCCCCCGTCGGCGTCGTACGAACCCGTCGACGACCGGATGCGCACAGCCGCCGACGACTTCATCGAGCGGCTATTGGACGCGCCTGCGGTCGATCGCCCGCGGCTCTTCGACGAGCTGCGGAGCGACGACCCGGCGCTGTTCGAGCTCGTCGTCTCGCTGACCGCCCACCTCGACGCGCTGGACGGGTTCCTCGAGGAGCCGATCGCCTTCCCGTCGCGGGAAGAGAGCGCGGACGGGTTCGCCGGGCGGCGTTTCGGCCACTGGCGGGTCGTGCGGTCGATCGGTCGCGGCGGCATGGGGCTGGTCTTCGAGGTCGAGCGGGCCGACGGCGTCGTGCGGCAGCGCGCCGCGCTGAAGCTGCTCCAGCGCAGCGTCGACGACGAGTCGATCGCGCAGCGCTTCGCGACCGAACGCCAGATCCTCGCGGGGCTCGAGCATCCCAGCATCGCGCGCCTGATCGACGCGGGTGCGTCCGACGAGGGGCGACCCTACCTCGTGATGGA
>CAXTPX010000737.1:0-2253 GCA_964246005.1 uncultured Burkholderiaceae bacterium
CGAAGTGGCGTCTTCCATCATCGCCCACAGGGTCTGCGGCGGCAGGCAACCTTCGGGCGCAGGCGCGTCGGTGTCCGGCGCCGAGTGGATCAGCACGCCCCGCACATGGAAGCGATGTGCTGGCACGGATACTTCGGTGTCGCCGAAGTTGACGGCGATGGTCAGCACCGATCCATCGCCCATGTGCCAGCGAGCCACGACCGCCGCCGGGCCGACGGCTTCGGCGCCGAGCGAGCGTGCGCCTTCCAGGCGCGGCACGATGTGCTCGATGCGCAACGCGATCAGCTTGCGGATGCGCGCCGTCGCTGCATCGTCGCCCGCCTCGTCGACGTCCGGCGCGAGCAACGCGGGTCGCGAGCGCTCGAAGGTATCGGGATGATTCGGGTCGGGAATCATGTGGCGCTTCGCCGGGTCCGCGAACCCGACCGCGTTCGCGAATTCGCTGCGCCTGCCTTCGCGGATCGCCTCGGCGAGCGCCTCGTCGGGGTAGCTGGTGAAGAACAGGAATGGCTCCGTCGAGCCGCTCGGCTCCCCCATGAACAGCAGCGGGATCTGCGGCGTCAGCAGCAGCAGCGCGTAGGCCGCTTCCAGCGCGGCCGGCTTCGCCAGCTCGACCAGTCGTTCGCCGAACGCGCGGTTGCCGATCTGGTCGTGGTTCTGCAGGAACATCACGAACGCCGTCGGCGGCAGGTCCTTGCTCGGCTCGCCGCGCTTGACGCCCTTGCGGAAGATGGACGGCTGGCCCTGGTATACGAAGCCTTCCGACAGGCATCGCGCGAGCTTCTCGGCCGGCGCGTCGGCGAAGTCGACGTAATAGCCGTCGGTCTCGCCGGTCAGCAGCACGTGCAGCACGTGATGCGCATCGTCGTTCCACTGGGCGTCGTAGCCGCCGAGCTGGCCGCGGTCCGGACCGAGCAGGTGCGCCGCGTTGCCCTCGTGCTCGACGACCAGGTGAACGTGGCGGCTCACGTCGATCGACTCCTTCACGAACGCTGCGAGCTCCTCGAGCCAGTCCTGCGGGACGATCGAATGGGTCGCGTCGAGACGCAGGCCGTCGAAGCGGTACTCGCGCAGCCAGTACACGGCATTGACCCCGAAGAAGTCGCGGACCTGTTCCTGGCGGAAGTCGATCGCGCGTCCCCACGGCGTCTTGATGTCGTCGCGGAAGAACGCGTCGGCATAGAGGCCGATGTAGTTGCCCTCGGGACCGAAGTGGTTGTAGACCACGTCGAGGAACACCATCATGTCGAGTCCGTGCGCCGCGTCGATCAGCGCCTTCAGCTCGTCGGGCGTGCCGTAGCTCGTATCGGGTGCGAACGGCAGTACGCCGTCGTAGCCCCAGTTGCGCGGACCGACGAAGTCGGCGATCGGCATCAGTTCGATCGCGGTCACGCCCAGCGCGGCCAGGCGGGGCAACAGCCGCTGGACACCGGCGAAGCCGCCCGCGAGGCCGACGTGCAACTCGTAGATGATCGTCTCGGCCCACGGACGACCGTTCCAGGCGTCGTGGTGCCACAGGAACGATTCGGGATCGACGACCACGCTATGGTCGTGCACGTCGCCGCGCTGCGCTCGCGACGCGGGATCGGGCACCAGCATCGGCTCGCCCTCGAGCGGTGTCACGCGGTACTGATAGGCCGTGCCGGCGCCCACGTCGAGTTCGATCTCGAACCAGCCATCGCTGACGGCGTCCATCGCGATGTCGGGTCCGTCCTCGATGACGACCGCTACGCCACTGCACGACGGCGCCCACAGGCGGAAGCGCGTGCGGCTCGGGGTGACCAGTTCGGCCCCGAACGGAAGTCGACGTCGATGTCGCATGGTCATTGAAGCATCCGGTGATGTGCGACGAGGAGTACGGCGGCATGCGCGGCGACGGTGACGACGGTGTCGGCGACGGCTTCGTCGGCGCGGTCCGGATCCGCGCTGTCGATCGCGAGCGTCCAGGCGATCGAAGGTTGTGGGAGTGCGAACGCATGCGTGGCGGACGCGCCGTTGAGGAGCAGCAGGGTCGCCTCGAGCTCGCCGTCCTTGCACGGACAGATGCGGCGGCACATGAGGAGGCGCCCTGCCGTGAACTTCCACGCGTCCTCGGACATCGGGGTGCCCTTCTCGTCGAACCACGCGATGTCGGTCAGGCCGTCACCGAGTTCGGAGCTGCCGTTCATGAAGTAGTTGGCGCGCAGCGCGGAGTACTTCTCGCGCAACGCGATCAGGCGCGCGGTGAACGCCGTGAGCGCACGACCCGCGTCG
>CAXTPX010000738.1:0-2251 GCA_964246005.1 uncultured Burkholderiaceae bacterium
GATTGGCCGTCGACAGCATCGCGTAGTCGTCGGAGTTGACCGGGATGTTGGTGTGGACGTTGCCGTCACCGGCATGCATGTGCAGCGCGACGAACACGCGACCGCGCAGGACCTTCCTGTGGATCGCTTCGGCGCCGGCCAACACCGGCGCGAACTCGGCGCCGTTGAAGATCTTGCGGAGCAGTGCGCGGACTTCGCGCTTCCACGAGACGCGGATGGCCCGGACCTGCAGAAGGTCGAACACGCGGCTGTCGCCGCTGCGCAGGCCCGGGCCCGTGCGACCGGCCGCGTCGTCCCCGCGAAGGCGGGGATCCAGTGTCGTTTCCCTGTCCGTCGCGTCCTGCAGCGACCTGATCGCGGCATTCGCTGGAACGACATCGAGATGAAGCCCGTGCGAATGCAACGCACCGCGCGCTTCATCGAGCGATACATCCATGTGCGAACGTAAATAGCACCAGCGTGCGCGGACCGCGGAGATCAGCTGACGCGCCTGCTCGACCCGCGTGCCCATCAGCTCTTCGCGACTCAGATGATCGACGTCAGCATCGTCCGTCTTGCCGAGCGGGATCGCGCCCAGCTCCTGCGTGAAGAAGCGCTCGAGCGCATCGAGCAGCTGCAGCTTGTTGTCGATCGACAGCTCGATGTTGATGCGTTCGATGTGATCGGTGTACTCGCCCATCCGGCCGAGCGGAATGACGACGTCCTCGTTGATCTTGAACGCGTTGGTGTGGCGGGCGATGGCCGCGGTACGCGCCCGATCGAGCCAGAACTTCTTCCGCGCTTCGGGCGACACCGCGACGAAGCCTTCGCCGCTGCGCCCGTTGGCCATCCGCACGACCTCGGAAGCGGCCCGTGCGACATCGTCCGCGTTCTCGCCGACGATGTCGCCGAAGAGGGCCATCTTCGGAAAGCTCGCCGTCTCGAGGCCGCGCTTCGACTTGGTCGAGTAGCCGACCGCGCGCAGGTAGCGCTCGTCGAGGTGCTCGAGCCCGGCGAGGATCGCGCGGCCGGCCTTCGCCTCCGCGTCCATGAAGTTCTTGATCTCGACGATCGACGGGATCGCCTCGCGCGCCTGCCCGAAGAATTCGAGGCAGACGGTGCGGGCATGCGGCGGCATGCGATGCAGGATCCAGCGCGCCGATGTGATCAGTCCGTCGGTGCCTTCCTTCTGCACCCCCGGCAGGCCCGACAGGAACTTGTCGGTGACGTCCTTGCCGAGGCCTTCCTTGCGAAAGCGCCGGCCCTCGATGGTCAGCGTCTCCGACGCGATCGGCGTCTTGCCGTCGGGTGCGAACTTGTTGACGGCGAAGGTCGCGACCGGCGCGTCGTGGATCTTGCCGAGGTTGTGATCAAGGCGCTCGATCTCAAGCCAGTTGCCGTCGCAGTCGACCATCCGCCACGACGCGAGGTTGTCGAGCGCGGTGCCCCACAGCACGGCCTTCTTGCCGCCCGCGTTCATCGCGACGTTGCCGCCGATGCACGATGCCTCGGCCGACGTCGGGTCGACCGCGAACACCAGGCCCGCGGCCTCCGCGGCCTCGGCCACGCGTTTCGTGACGACCCCGGCGCCCGACCAGATCGTCGCGGTCGGCGTCGTATGGCCCGGCAGCACGCGCAACTCGACTTCGCCCAGCGCCTCGAGCTTCTCGGTGTTGATGACGGCCGCGCGCGGCGTCAGCGGGATCGCACCGCCGGTGTAGCCGGTGCCGCCGCCGCGGGGAATGATCGTCAGGCCGAGCTCGATGCAGGCCGCGACCAGCCCCGCCATCTCGTCTTCGGTATCGGGCGTCAGCACGACGAACGGATACTCGACACGCCAGTCGGTCGCATCGGTGACGTGCGACACGCGCGACAGACCATCGAACTTGACGTTGTCCTTCGCCGTCACGCGACCGAGCCGGCGCGCTGCGAGCTTGCGCAGGTCCCAGGTGTCGCGGAAGTCGTCCTCGAACGCCTTCACCGCCCTGCGAGCGGCGCCGAGCAGGTGTCCGACCTTGACGTCGCGGTCCGCATCGGCATGCAGGTCCTGCGGCGCCCCTTCGAGCCTGCGCCGCTTGTCGACCTCGTTCAGGCGGTGATGGAGCGCGTCGATCAACGCGGCGCGACGACGCGGATTCTCGAGCAGGTCGTCCTGGAGATACGGGTTGCGCTGCACGGCCCAGATGTCGCCGAGCACTTCGTACAGCATCCGTGCCGAGCGCCCCGTCCGGCGTTCACCACGCAACTGCTCGAGATCACTCCAGGCCGACGC
>CAXTPX010000739.1:0-2244 GCA_964246005.1 uncultured Burkholderiaceae bacterium
AAGGTCCATCCGAACGACGCCGTCCTGATCGAGGACAACCTCGCGAACCTGCGCAGCGCCCGGGCGATCGGCATGCACGGTGTGTACGTGCGCGGCTACGATCGCATCGCGCAGAAGGCCCGGTCGAGCGGGCCGCCGCGCTGCCTGTCGGGCCTCGCCCTTCGCGTAGAATCCGTGACGCATTTGATCCGGCGGCGGCGGTTCCTGCGGTGATGCACGACGGAAGGAATCACCTTTGGACGTGACGATGGACGACTCCGCCTCCGCGACCGATGCACCTGCCGACGAGCGGGCAACGGCCGACGAAGACGAGATCCCGCGCCGCCCGGCGCGCAAGGTGGCCCGGCCCGGCGAGCGCAAGCTGCAGATCCTGCAGACGCTCGCGACGATGCTCGAACATCCGAAGGGCGAGCGCATCACGACGGCCGCGCTCGCCAGGAAGCTCGACGTCTCCGAAGCCGCGCTGTATCGGCACTTCGCGAGCAAGGCCCAGATGTTCGAAGGGCTGATCGCGTTCATCGAGGAGACCGTCTTCGGTCTCATTAACCAGATCATGAGCAGCGAGGAAGACGGCTTGCAACAGGCGCGTCGCATCATCCTCATGCTGCTCAACTTCGCCGAGACCAACCGCGGCATGACGCGGGTGCTGATCGGCGACGCGCTCGTGATCGAGGACGAACGCCTGACGGTGCGGATGAACCAGATGATGGACCGCATCGAGGCATCGCTGAAGCAGTGCCTGAAGGTCGCCGCCGCGCAGGCGCCGGGTGACGACGCGGGTCACGACGCCGTGGCGGCCGAGCGCTACGTGAACGAGCGGGCCAATCTGATCGTCGCGGCGGTGATCGGTCGCTGGTCGCGCTTCGCGAAGAGCGGCTTCAAGAAGCTGCCGAAGGAATATGCGGAGACCCAGGCGATGCTGTTGCTGACCTGAGTCGCCGGTCGACCCGCCGAGCGTCGACGTTCTTTACAGCCGGTTCGACGTCGTTCGCTGCGCCGGACGGCAAGCGGCTGAAAAGATGTCGAATGTTGCAAGGGGCGCGGTTCTTGCGTGCGGGCGGACCCACCTCGTCCAACGCCCCATCGCCATGCGCCCTTTCCGTCTCGCCGCCGTATCCTGCCTCGCGTTCGCGTCACTCGCGGTCGGTCAGGCCTCCGCCGAGCCGGTCTACGGGCTCACCAACCCGAGCGTCCTCGGATCCACGGTGCTCGTGTCGTTCGACAGCGCGACGCCGAACGTGATGACGATCGTCGGGCCGATCAGCGGCGTCGTCGCCGGACAGACGCTGCAGGCCATCGACTTCCGGCCGGCCAACGGATTGCTGTACGCGGTAAGCAGCAGCAACGCGGCCGGCCAGCTCTACACGATCAACCTCACCACCGGTGCGCTCAGCACCGTGGGCAGCGGTTTCGCGCTGACCGGCAACACCAGCAGCGCCGTCTCGATCGACTTCAATCCGGTGGTGGACCGGCTGCGGATCGTGACCGGCAGTGGCCAGAACTACCGGATCAATCCGATCAACGGCACGCTGGTCGCGCAGGACACGAGCATCACGACCAACGCGCTCATCGGCGACATCGCGTACACGAACAACGTTGCCGGCGCGACCTCGACGACGCTGTACGGCTACGACTACGTGACCGACCAGCTCGACACGATCGGCAGCGTCAACGGCACGCCGGTCAGTCCCAACTCGGGCCAACTGTTCGTGGTCGGCGACAGCGGCCTCCTGTCCGGCTCGCCGCTGACGGGCTTCGACATCAGCGGCGTGACCGGCATCGCCTATGCCAGCGTGTTCGACGACGGTTCGAGTTCGGCGGTCAGCGGCTTCTATCGGGTCGACCTCACGACCGGCCTGCATACGCTGATCGGCGCGGAAGCGTTCGATCTGATCGACTTCTCGGTCCGCACCGCCGCGGTGGCCGCCGTGCCGGAACCCGATTCGCTGGCCATGCTCGGCATCGGCTTCGCGGCTCTGGCCGGCACGTTGCGGCGTCGCGCGCGACGCGCGTAGGGGCGGTCGACCGGTCAGCGTTCTTTCGCGAGCGCCGCGAGCGCCATCCGATCGACCAGCGCCGGTGCGACCAGCTTGAGCCACACGCCGAGCTTGCCCCTGGCCGTCATCACGAGTTCGCGGCGACGCGTCGCCATCGCGTCGACGATCTGGCGCGCGCAGACGTCGACCGGCATCGCACCCGCCTCGTCCAGGCCCGAGACGCCGGCTGCGTTGCCGTCGGCGCCGT
>CAXTPX010000740.1:0-2235 GCA_964246005.1 uncultured Burkholderiaceae bacterium
GAACCGTCGCCGGGGCCCGACCCGTTTCCGTCTCCCGAACCGTGGCTCCCGTCGCCGCTCAGCCCGGTGCCGTCGTGGAACGAACCGGAGCCCAGCCTTCCCGCGCCCGGGGTCGAACCCGACCGGCCCTGGTGATCGGCCGCGGGCGGACCGGCGGGCGGGACGCCACGACCGTACCGCGCAAGGCCCATCAAGCGAAGAACGCCTTCACCTTCTCCGCCCAGCCTTTCGTCTGCGGGCTGTGCTTCGCGCCGCCTTCCTTCATCGACCCGTCGAACTCCTTCAGCAGCTTCTTCTGATGCTCGGTGAGACGCACCGGCGTCTCGACCGCGACGTGGCAATAGAGGTCGCCGGGGTACCCGGCCCGTACACCCTTGATGCCCTTGCCGCGCAGGCGGAACGTCTTGCCGCTCTGTGTCCCCTCCGGAATCGAGATCGCAGCTGCACTGCCCGAGAGCGTCGGGATCTCGAGTTCGCCGCCGAGCGCAGCGATCGCGAACGTGATCGGCATCTCGCAATGCAGGTCGTCGCCGTCGCGCTGGAACATCGCGTGCTGCTTGATGCGGATCTCGACGTAGAGGTCGCCGTTCGGGCCACCATTGACGCCGGGCTCGCCGTTGCCCGATGAACGAATGCGCATGCCGTCGTCGATGCCGGCCGGAATCTTGACCTCGAGCGTCTTCTGCGACTTGATCTTGCCGACGCCATCGCACGTCTGGCACGGCTCCGGGACGATCTTGCCGGTCCCGTGGCAACGCGCGCAGGTCTGCTGGATCGAGAAGAAGCCCTGCTGCATGCGCACCGTGCCCGAACCCGAACAGGTCGGGCACGACGTGGGCTTGGTGCCCGGCTTCGCGCCGGAGCCGTGGCAGGTCTCGCAGTTGTCCCAGCTCGGAATCTTGATCTGCGTCTCGTAGCCGGCGAAGGCTTGCTCGAGCGTGATCTCCATCGCGTAGCGCAGGTCCGCGCCCCGGAACACCTGCGGACCGCCGCGCGCGCGCTGTTGCCCCTGCCCACCGAAGATGTCGCCGAAGATGTCGCCGAACGCTTCCGCGAAGCCGCCCATGCCGGCGCCACCGCCGCCGACGTTCGGGTCGACGCCGGCGTGCCCATAGCGATCGTAGGCGGCGCGCTTGTCGGCGTCGCTCAGCATCTCGTAGGCTTCCTTCGCCTCCTTGAACTTGTCTTCCGAGCCCGCATCGGAATTGCGGTCGGGATGATGCTTCATCGCGAGCCGGCGATAGGCCTTCTTGATGTCGTCGTCGGACGCGTTCTTCGCGATGCCGAGTACTTCGTAGTAATCCCGTTTGGCCATGACGTGTCCGTTGTCGTGCGCGTTTGTCCAGTACCTCGATGTGCGGGGCCCGCGTCGAGCGACCCGTCAAAACGACGGAGCCCGACATCCAGTCCGGGCTCCGTTCGACTACTTGCTACCACCTGCCACCGCTCAGCCGCGCTTGACTTCCTTGAACTCGGCATCGACGACATTGTCGTCGGCCGGCTTCGCCTGTTGCTGGCTCGCGCCGGCATGGCCCGCCGCGTTCTGCGCCGCTTCACCGGCCGCCGCCTGTGCGGCCTGCGCATCGCCCGCCATCTTCTCGCCGAGCTTCTGCGACGCGGTCATCAACGCTTCGCTCGCGCTGTCGATACGCGTCTTGTCGTCGGCCTTCATCGCGTCCTCGGTCGCCTTGATCGCGTCCTCGATCGCCGACTTCTCGCCCGCATCCAGCTTGTCGCCGTACTCGGACATCGACTTCTTGACCGAATGCACCAGCGCATCGGCCTGGTTGCGCGCCGTGACCAACTCGATCACCTTCTTGTCGTCTTCGGCGTTGGCCTCGGCGTCCTTCACCATCTTGTCGATCTCGGACTCGGACAGTCCCGAATTCGCCTTGATGGTGATCTTGTTCTCCTTGCCGGTCGCCTTGTCCTTCGCGCCGACGTGCAGGATGCCGTTCGCGTCGATGTCGAAGCTGACCTCGATCTGCGGCAGGCCCCGCGGTGCGGGCGCGATGCCCTCGAGATTGAACTCGCCCAACGTCTTGTTCGCCGTCGCGAGCTCGCGTTCGCCCTGATAGACCTTGATCGTCACGGCCGGCTGATTGTCGTCGGCCGTCGAGAAGACCTGGCTGAACTTCGTCGGGATGGTCGTGTTCTTCTTGATCATCTTCGTCATCACGCCACCGAGCGTCTCGATGCCGAGCGACAGCGGCGTCACGTCGAGCAGCAGCACGT
>CAXTPX010000741.1:0-2231 GCA_964246005.1 uncultured Burkholderiaceae bacterium
GGACAACCTGCACGTGGGCGCCTATCGACGCAGCGACCGCGCGCAGATCGCGACCGACATCGAGCAGATGTACACGCTGTTCCCGCGCCTCTACGACCGGCGCGAACAGAAGGCCGGGAGCCTCTCCGGCGGCGAGCAGCAGATGCTCGCCGTGGGTCGGGCGCTGATGCTGAAGCCCCGCGTCATGCTGCTCGACGAACCGTCGCTCGGTCTCGCACCGGTCATCATCGACGGCCTGTTCGACGCGCTGCAGACCGCCAACAGGACGCTCGGGACGTCGATGCTGATCGTCGAGCAGAACGCGAACCTCGCGCTCGAGATCGCGCATCACGCGTACGTGCTCGAGATCGGTCGCGTCGTGCTGTCGGGTCGTGCCGAGGACGTGGCCGCCGACGACAGCATCCGCGCTGCGTACCTGGGCATCTAGGAGCGCGCCATGAACTACTTCTTCCAGCAGATCATCAACGGCATCGGCGACGGCGCGATCTACGCGTCGCTCGGCCTCGCGCTGGTGCTGATCTATCGCACGACCAACATCGCCAACTTCGCGCAGGGCGAGATGGCGACGGTCTCCGCCTACCTCGCCTGGCAGCTCGTGAACTGGGGCGTGCCGCTCGGCTGGGCGCTGTTGCTCGCCATCGTGTTGTCGATGGTGGTGGGGATCGTGACCTACCTGGTGTTCGTGCGACCCGTTCAGAACCGCGACGAGCTCACGATCATCATCGTCACGCTCGGCCTGTTCCTCGCGTTCAACAGCGTCAGCGGCGCGATCTGGGGCTTCATGCAGATGGCCTTGCCGTCGCCGTTCCCCGAGAAGAACGTGCGGCTCGGCAGCTTCCGGGTCAGCGCCGATCTCATCGGCACCGTGGCCGTGCTGATCGCCGTGTCCATCGGCATGTTCCTGCTGTTCCAGCGCACCCGGATCGGCATGGCGCTGCGCGCAGCGGCCTCGAACGCGGCATCGGCCCGGCTCGTCGGCATTCCGTTCACCGCGATGATGGCGCTCGGCTGGGGATTGTCGGCCGGCCTCGGCGCGGTGTCCGGCCTCCTGGTCGCGCCGAAGCTCACGCTCGATCCGAACATGATGGGCTCGATCATCATCTACGCCTTCGCGGCGGCGATCGTCGGAGGGCTCACCAGCTATCGCGGCGCAGTGGTCGGTGGCGCGGTGGTCGGTGTGTCGCAGGCGCTGTCGCAGGCCTACCTGCCATGGCTGGGCTCGGACCTGCAGATCCTGCTGCCGCTCGCGCTGATCGTCGCGGTGCTGATCGCGAAGCCCGAAGGGTTGTTCGGCAGCACCGTGGTGGTCCGGGTATGAGCAGCGTGCCGGTGTCCGCCGTCACCGCGCAGGGATCGGCGTCGCCGCGTCCGTCTGCTGCCACGGTCGGCTGGCTCGCGCTGATCGTCGTCCTGATCGCGGCGCCGGCGTTCATGCCGGGGTACCAGACCTTCCAGCTGACCGGCGTGCTGACCTACGCCATCGCCGCGCTCGGCCTGAACCTGATCACGGGCTACGTGGGTCAGGTCTCGCTCGGCCACAACGCGTTCTTCGCGCTCGGCGCGTACACCGCGGTGCTCGGCGTCTCGCTCCTCGGCGTGTGGATTCCCTTCGCCGTCCTGATCGCGGCAGCGGTCTCGTTCGCCGCCGGTTGCCTCTCCGGCTATCCCGCCAAACGCGTGCGCGGCCTGTACCTCGCGCTGATCACGCTGATCCTGGCCGTATCGGTGGTCCCGGTGGTCAAGCACTTCAAGGACTACACCGGCGGCGCGGCCGGCCTCATGGTCGACAAGCCGCTGCCGCCGTCCTGGTTCACGTTGGGCAAGGACGCCTGGATCTACTACCTCGTGCTGGTCTTCGCGCTCGTGACCTTCTGGCTGGTGCGCAACTTCGTCGGCGGCAGCACGGCACGCGCGCTCGCGGGCATTCGCGAAGGCGAGCTCGCCGCGTCGTCGATGGGCGTCGACGTCAATCGACTCAAGGTCGTCGTGTTCGGCGTCGGTTCGATGCTGGCCGGCGTCGGCGGCGCGCTCGCCGCGTTCACCGTCGGCTTCATCGGACCCGACTCGTTCACGCTGATGCTGTCGATCGGGTTTCTCGCCGCCATCGTCGTCGGCGGACTCGGCACGATCGGCGGCGCGCTGGTCGCCGGCCTGTTCCTGCAGTTCGTGCCCTCGTACGCGTCCGACATCAGCCAGGCGCTCGCCGGCGCGGTGTACGGCGGCATCCTGAT
>CAXTPX010000742.1:0-2225 GCA_964246005.1 uncultured Burkholderiaceae bacterium
GCGCCGCAACAGCACGCGAACAGGATCACCTTCAACTTGCCGAAGCGGTCCCCCGACGGGCCGAAGACGATCTGCAGGCAGCCATAGGCGACCGCGAAGACGGTCACGACGTTGGAAGCCTGACGCAGCCCGACGTCGAAGTCGGTCGCGAGGCGCGGGATCGCCGCGTCCATCACGCGCATCGACGACGCGCTGCCGAACGCGACCAGCGCCAGCAGCACGATGACGCGGCGGGTCTGCGGGGACAGGCCCGTCGAAGCCGCGTCGATCGTCGCAGCGGTCATGCGGTCGCGCGATCTGCTTCCACATCCGTCACGGGAGCAGCACCATCGAACCGGTCGTCTTGCGGCCGCCCAGGTCCTCGTGCGCCCGTGCCGCGTCGGCAAGCGGATAGGTCCGCTCGACATCGAAGCGGACCTTGCCGGACGCGACGATCCCGAACAGTTCGGCGCAGGCGGCTTCGAGCTTGTCGCGCGTGACGACATAGGTGCCGAGCGTCGGCCGCGTCACGTACAGCGAGCCTTTCGCAGCGAGCTGGCCGAGGTTGACGCCGGCGACCGCGCCCGACGCATTGCCGAAGCTGACCATCAGGCCGCGCATCTGCAGGCTGTCGAGCGATGCTTCCCACGTATCCTTGCCGACGCCGTCGTAGACGACCGGGACCTTCGCGCCGTCGGTCAGTTCGAGGACGCGCTTCGCGATGTTCTCGTGGCTGTAGTCGATGGTCTCCCAGGCACCGTGTTCCTTCGCGAGCGCCGCCTTCTCCGGCGAGCTGACCGTACCGATCAGCTTGACGCCGAGCGCGCGCGCCCACTGGCAAGCGATCAGGCCGACGCCGCCGGCTGCCGCATGGAACAGGATGGTCTCGTCGCCCTGCAGGCGATAGGTCTGGCGGAACAGGTACTGGACCGTGAGTCCCTTCAGCATCATGGCCGCCCCGACCTCGAACGAGATGTCGTCGGGCAGCCGGACCACCTGCGCCGACGGCATCGTGCGCACCGTCGCGTAGGCGCCGAGCGGGCCCTGCCCGTACGCGACGCGGTCGCCGACCTTCACGTGCTTCACGTCGCTGCCCACCGCCTCGACGACACCGGCCCCTTCGAAGCCGAGTCCCGACGGCATCGGGTTCGGATACAGCCCGGTCCGGTAGTAGATGTCGATGAAGTTGATCCCGATCGCCCGCTGGGCGATGGTCACGTCGTTCGGGCCGGGCGGCGGCACCTCGACGTCTTCCAGTTTCAGCACTTCGGGACCGCCGGTCTCGTGCAGGCGGATTGCCTGCGCGGTCGTACGGGCCACCTTCTTCGTCGCTTTCTTTGCCATCGATGGATTCCTCTTCAGGTTGCGAGTTTGTCATCCACTCGGGAGTCTGCCGTGCGTTTGCCCTGCGACACGATGAAGACGCCGACCATCACGAGGACCGTGCCGACGATCTGCAGCGAGCCCATGTGTTCGTCGAGCAGCAGGTCGGCCAGCACGATCGTCGAGACGGGTCCGACCATGCCGATCTGCGATGCGGTGCTGGCGCCAAGCCGCGCGATGGCCGCCATCACCGCGAAGACCGGCAGGACCGTGCACAGCACGCCGTTGATCAGCGACAGACCCCAGACCGGCGGCGGCACGCTCACCAGCAGCACGATCGGCCGCGTCACGACGAAGTGCGCGATGCAGCACAGCGAAGCGACGATGCTCGCATAGGCCGTCAACCGCAGCGTGCCGACCCGCGCGACCAGTTCGCCGCTGCCGACGAGGTAGATCGCATACGCGACCGCGCTTCCGAAGACCAGCGCGCAACCGAGCACCACGCTGTTGCCGCCGACGTGGAAGTCGTGCAGGAACGCGATCACGACGCCGCTGTAGCCGAGCGCCAGCGCGAGCCACTGACGGCCGGTCGCCTTGCGGTGGAAGACGACGATGCCGATCAGCAGGACCAAGGTCGGATTGAGATAGAGGATCAGGCGTTCGAGCGACGCGGAGACGTGTTCGAGCCCGAGGAAGTCGAGATAGCTCGCGAGGTAATAGCCGAGGAAGCCGAGGGCCGCGATCTTCCATCGATCGGCCACGTCCAGCTTCAGCACGCCGGTCCGTCGTGAAGCGAAAACGGCGATGACGACGAAGAAGGGCAGCGCGACGGCCATGCGCAACGCGATCAGGGTGATCGCGTCGGCGCCATGGCGATAACCGAGCTTGACGATGATCGCCTTCCCCGAGAACGCGATCGCGCC
>CAXTPX010000743.1:0-2214 GCA_964246005.1 uncultured Burkholderiaceae bacterium
TCCTTGCCGCACGTGCCGACGCCGCCGTCGAGCGCCATGTCGTTGCCGATCATCGACACGCGCGTCAACGCGTCCGGTCCGTTGCCGATCAGCGTCGCGCCCTTGACCGGATGGGTGACGCGGCCGTTCTCGATGCGCCATGCCTCGGTCGCGGTGAACACGAACTTGCCGTTCGTGATGTCGACCTGCCCGCCGCCGAAGTTGACCGCATACAGCCCGTCCTGCACCGACGCGATGATCTCCTTCGGGTCGCGCGTGCCGTTCAGCATGTACGTGTTGGTCATGCGCGGCATCGGCAGGCTGGCGTAAGACTCGCGCCGTCCGTTGCCGGTGGCCGCGGTCTTCATCAGGCGCGCGTTGAGCGTGTCCTGCATGTAGCCCTTCAGGATGCCGTCCTCGATCAGCGTCGTGCACTGCGTCGCGTTGCCTTCGTCGTCGATGTTGAGCGAGCCGCGACGATCGGGGATGGTCCCGTCGTCGACGATCGTGATGCCGGGCGCAGCGACGCGCTCGCCGATGCGTCCGGAGAAGGCCGACGATCCCTTGCGATTGAAGTCGCCTTCGAGGCCGTGACCGATCGCCTCGTGCAGCAGCACGCCGGGCCAGCCCGGTCCGAGCACGACGGTCATCGGCCCGGCCGGCGCCGCGCGGGCCTCGAGATTGACGAGCGCCTGGTCGACCGCTTCGTGCGCGTACTTCTCGAGCGTCGCCGCATCGAAAAAGCCGTAGCCGAAGCGACCGCCGCCGCCGGCGAAGCCCTGCTCGCGACGACCGTCCTGCTCGGCGATCACGGTCAGCGACAGGCGCACGAGCGGCCGGATGTCCGCGGCGAGCACGTCGCTGGCTCCCTGGCGAAGGCCGCGCGACGAAGCCGCGACCATCACCACCTCGTAAGTGCCGGCGAGGTTGGCCATCACGTGCGTGATGCGCGGGTCGCGCTTGCGAGCGAGCTGTTCCATGCGCTCGAGGAGCGCGATCTTGTCGCCCGGCGCCATCGTCGCGAGCGGGTCCATCGGCGCGTACAGCGCGTCGCGCGCCCGATCGAGCGATCGGCCCGCCGCCTTTGCCGCGCCCGCCTTGCGAGAGCCGGTGCGCGCGATGCCGCGCGTGGCCCGTGCCGCGGTCAGCAACGCCTGGCGACTGATGTCGTCCGAATACGAGAACGCCTGCTTCTCGCCGGTGACCGCGCGCACGCCGACGCCTTCCTCGATGTCGAAGCTGCCCGACTTGACCTGGCCTTCCTCGAGGCTCCACGACTCGGAGCGCGCGTACTGGAAGTAGAGGTCCGCATAGTCGACGCGATGCGCGAAGATCTCGTCGAACGCGGCCGCGATGTCGGCCTCGGAGAGGCCGTATCGGCCGAGAAACCATTCCCGGGCGGTCGAGAGGGCGGCCATGTGGGGTTCGATCAGGTTCATGTGACTCGGATGCTTGGGTGATGAGTTTGTTCAGAGGACACGATGCTTCAGCGCCGGAAGGTTCTCGCGCACTTCGGCGATGCGGGCTGGATCGATCGAACCGATGACGACCCCCTCGCCTTCGTCCTGCTCGGCCACGATATCGCCCCAGGGATCGATCAGCATGCTGTGGCCCCAGGTTCGCCGGCCGTTCTCGTGCACGCCGCCCTGCGCCGAAGCGAGCACGTAGCACTGGTTCTCGATCGCCCGTGCGCGCAGCAGGATCTCCCAGTGCGCGGAGCCGGTCGTGTACGTGAAGGCGGCCGGCACGATCATCAAGTCCGGCGCGCCGCCGCCGGCGAACTGGCGGTACAGCTCGGGGAAGCGAACGTCGTAGCAGATCGACAGGCCGACCCTGACCGGTTGGTCGCGCAGTGTCGCTTCGAACGCGACCGGCTCGCTGCCTGCCGCGATCGTGCGGGCCTCGTCGTAGTGCTCGGCACCTTTCGTGAAGCCGAACAGGTGGATCTTGTCGTATCGCGCCGCGACCGTGCCGTCGGGCGCGTACACGAAGGTGGTGTTGCGGATCCGGTCGGTCACGCCGTCGACCTCGACCGGCAAGGTGCCGCCGACCAGCCACACGC
Source organism: uncultured Burkholderiaceae bacterium (assembly GCA_964246005.1). GTDB lineage: Bacteria > Pseudomonadota > Gammaproteobacteria > Burkholderiales > Burkholderiaceae_D > CAHJXF01. The sequence continues at coordinate 2,042 of CAXTPX010000743.1, forward strand.
GGTGGCGACGCGCGGCCTCCGCGAGGCAGTCCTGGATCGGTCCGCTGCCGGCCTTCTCGCGGATCGCGAGCTTGTCGGTGTCCTTCCGCCCCATCAGGCAGAAGTACTCGGGCAGCGCGATCAGTTGGGCGCCGCCATCGGCCGCCTCGGCGATCAGGCGCGTGGCCGTGTCC